>JAYUAJ010000473.1:0-7399 GCA_043741375.1 Hyphomicrobiaceae bacterium
CGGATTGCAGCGCCAAGGCGGCCACCTCGGCTGCGCTGGCTGCCTGCAAGGCCGCTACGACTACGGCTGCAGCGACCTCCCAAACTGCACCTGCAACCCAGACTTCCGCCGCCCCGTCCACAGCCGCGCAAGTGTCGCTCACGGCCCCGCTGGTGTCGTCCAAGACCGTGATGGAGTCGCGCAAGGGCGCTGATGAACCTGGTTCAAAGCCGGCCTCGACACCGCTTGCAACGGCGGGCGAACCGCCCAAGAAAAAGAAATTTTCCAGGCGCCAATCTTCCGAACCGATTGTTGCCAATGCACCCGAAGCCCCGCCCGAGAACAACGTGTTCAGTTCGTTGTTCGGCTCGTCGACGGGCGATGCCTCGGCCGCAGTTGCGCCGGCAACCGATCCTGCGACCACAGCCGCGACCGACCCGCTTCTGGGCGGTAAATCGAAGGGCAAAGGCAAGGGGCTGAAGGCCGCCAAGAGCGACCCGAACGCACCTTCGGTCACAACCGTTCCCGACGCCGGATTCTTCGATACTGAGGACGCGCCATTCGCTTCGGGCGACTTGGGCTATCCTCTGATGTCGCCCGGCAACATCGATCCGATGAAGGCCGCGATCAAGCGCTATGCCGACATTGTCGCCAGCGGCGGCTGGCCGTCGGTTGATCCGCTGCAGATGCAGGTCGGCACCACCAATCCGGCGGTTGCGGCTTTGCGCAAGCGCCTCAAGATAGAGGGCGACCTGACGGGCGAGCCGTCCGGTTTCAGCGGCCCGGAGTATTTCGACCAAGAGGTTGCGGACGCGCTGAAGCGCTGGCAGGGTCGCTATGGGCTGGGCGAGACCGGCGACCTGCTCGACCCCGACCGGTTAAAGAACGGCACACGCACCGTCATTGCCCTGAATGTTCCGGCCGAGGCGCGCTTGGCGCAGCTCAAGGCCAATTTGTCGCGATTGCAATCCAAGCAGATCGGCAAGGGCCGCTATGTGCTGGTGAACATCCCGGGCGAGCAGATCGAGGCGATCGAAAACAACAAGGTTGTGTTGCGCCTGAACGGCGTGGTCGGACGTCCAGAGCGCCCCAGCCCCTTGCTCACCTCCAACATCGGCGAAGTGAAGTTCAATCCCATCTGGACCATGCCGCCAACAGTCCTGAAGGAAGACCTGCTGCCCAAGGGTAAGTCGCTGCAGGCCAAGGGCGTGGACGTGCTCGCCAAGTTCGGCATCGATGCCTACGACGGCAACGGCAAGAAAGTAGACTCATCAAAGATCGACTGGAACAAGATCGGGCCGGACACCTACCGGTTCTCGCAACAGCCGAGCAAGGACAACCCGCTCGGCTTCGCCAAGCTGGACTTCGCCAGCCCCGAGTCGGTCTACATGCACGACACCCCATCGGCGAAGTTGTTTGACAAAAGTTATCGCGCCGCTAGTTCCGGCTGCATCCGCGTCGAGCACATGGACAAGCTGGTCACATGGCTGCTGAAGGAAACCGACGGCTGGTCGGGCCACGCGGTCGCAGCGATCAAGGAGTCGGGCGAGAGCAAGATCGTGCACGTCAAGCGCGCTGTCCCCCTGCACTGGGTGTATGTCACCGCCTGGGCGACCGAAGACGGCGCCGTCCATTTCCGCCGCGACCTCTACGGCAAAGACGCGCAGTTTGGCGTCAGCAAGACGGCGTCCGCATACTGACCGCCGTTGCCACGACTTGTTGAGCTCAATATCATGCTTAGGAGCCAGACCTAAGCCAGCTCGGCCGCAGCTTGCCTCCCGTGTCCTTGCCGGCCTACCATCGAGGACCAACGACGCACCCTTAAGAAAAAACTGCGCCATCCCGGGAGAGGAACACCATGGTCTATACAGTTGACGGCTTTCACCATGTCACAGCTGGATGCCGGCACGCCCAGGAAGACATCGATTTTTTCACGCAGGCTGTCGGCCAACGCATGGTCAAGCAGACGGTGCTGTTCGACGGCACAGCACCGATCTACCATCTCTACTACGCGAACAAGAATGCCGAGATCGGCTCGGTCATGACGATGTTTCCGTTCCGGCAGGCCGGCCTCAAGGGGCGCAAAGGCTCTGGCCAGGTCAAGACGACGATATACTCAGTCCCCGCCGGGTCGCTTGGTTTCTGGAGCGAGCACCTGAAGCGGAAGGGTGCTGCCCCCGGCCCCGTCACTGAGCGCTTCGGACAGAAGTCGGTCAGCTTCCAGCATCCCGCTGGGCTCGACTTCGAGATGATGGAAGAGGCCAACGACCGGCGGGAAGTGTGGACCACTGACGAAATATCACGCGATGTGGCGACCCGCGGCATCCATAGCGTCGTCATGTCGGTGCGCGAGCTCGAAGAGCACGACCATTTTCTCACCGCAGGTCTAGGCTTCAAGACGGCCGGCACCGATGGGGCGTTCACGCGCTATACGGTTGGCGCGGGTGGCGCGACCCGGACCGTCGACGTGCTGACCGAGCCGGGGTTGTCGCAAGGCTCGTGGAAATTCGCCGAGGGCCTTGTGCACCACGTCGCCTTCGCCGTGCCGACGGAAAAGGAGCAGACCGAGCTCAAGGCGCATTTGGAGGGCCTGGGCTACACCGACGTTACCGAGATCAAGGACCGCAACTATTTTCACTCGATCTACTGCCGTTCGCCCGGCGGCATACTGTGCGAGATCGCCACCTCCGACATCGGCTTTGCCGTTGATGAGCCCAAAGAGCATCTTGGCGAGAAACTGTTGCTGCCGCCCTGGTTCGAGCCGCGCCGTGCCGAGATCGTCGCGCCGCTGGAACCGATCAAAGTGCCTGCACCTAGGCATTAAGTTGGAGGAGGAGCGATGGCCGCAGCTTTCGCCAAACTTATTGAGACCGGCGCGGAACTGGCAAAAGCCAAGGGTGTCGCCGTACTCGTACATGGACGTGGCGGCAGCGCGGCCGATATGGAGGGTCTGGCGGACGCGCTTGCGGTGCCTGACATCCGCTTCTACCTGCCCGAAGCGGAGAACAACACGTGGTATCCGAACCGTTTCATCGAGCCCATTGCGCGCAACGAACCTTATTTGTCGCGCGCGTTGGAGATGTACCGTTCGCTGATCGAGGCGTTGCTGGCCGGTGGTCTAAGGCCGGCCCAAATATTTCTAGGGGGATTTTCGCAAGGCGCATGCCTTACTGCGGAATTCATCGCTCGCAACCCGATGCGCTATGGCGGCGTGGCGTTGTTTACCGGTGGCGCCATCGGCCCGCCCGGCCATGTGTGGCCGGTGCGTGAAGGCTTTGCGGGGACACCGGCTGCTCTGGGCGGCAGCGCAAATGATCCGCATGTGCCTGCCTCGCGCGTCCGCGAAACTGCGGCGCTGTTTACCGCCATGGGCGGCCATGTTGAAACGCTGATGTATCCCGGCAGCACGCATACCGTTACCGGCGCGGAGGTCGAGGCGGCGCGCAAGCTCTTGAGGCAAATGACTGCTTGAAATTTCGTTTTTGCTGGCACGCGAGCAAACGGGCGCCTTGCGCCAATCGAGGCCTATGCCCAGACCGCCCCCCAAGCCCCTTGAGGGGGAGGCTTAGGGTGGGGGAGTGACGGGCCAGCGCCCGCGATTTTGAACTGTTGTCGAGCCGACCAATTCGAGAATATAACGATGTCAGACTATCCGTATACATCTACCGTGTCAAGTTTGCGCGAAACGGTCCCCTTCGTTGGTCCCGAGGCGCTGGTGCGTAACCGCGGATTAACCATCTGGGCGCGCCTGGGGGCGAACGAGAGCGTGTTCGGCCCCTCGCCCAAGGCCGTTGCCGCCATGCGCCAGGCCGCCGCCGAGGTCTGGAAGTATGGAGACCCGGAAGTCCACGACCTGAAAGTCGCGCTGGCGCAACAGCACGGCGTGGCCCCCGATAACATCGCCGTCGGTGAGGGTATCGATGGGCTGCACGGCCTGTTCGTGCGGTTGTTCGTGGGGCCGGGCACACCGGTGGTCACGTCTCACGGCGCCTATCCCACGTTCAACTATCATGTCGCGGGAAGTGGTGGGCGGCTGGTCACGGCCCCCTACCGCAACGACCGTGAAGACCCCGAGGCCCTGCTGGCGCTCGCCAAAACCGAGCGGGCGCGCGTGGTGTTCCTGGCCAATCCCGACAACCCCATGGGTACCTGGTGGGATGCAGCGACTGTGCAGCACCTGATCGATGGTCTGCCGGACGACTGCCTGCTCTGCCTGGATGAGGCGTATTCGGACTTTGCTCCGGAAGGCACGATTCCTCACATTGACATCACCAGCCGGCGGGTCGTGCGCTTTCGCACCTTTTCCAAGGCTCACGGCATGGCGGGCCTGCGCGTGGGATATGCGATTGGCGAGGCCAGTCTGTGCCGTGCCTTCGACCGGCTGCGCAATCATTTCGGCGTCGGGCGCATCGCCCAGGCCGGCGCGCTAGCGTCGCTTGGCGATCCTGAACACATTGCGTTTGTCAAAGCGCAAGTCGCAGAGGGCCGCGATCGCATCGCCGCGATCGCACGCGAGAATGGCCTCACCCCAATCCCATCAGCCACCAACTTCGTCACCGTGGACTGCGGCGCTGACGGAGCGTTCGCGCGCCGGGTTCTGGACGGCGTGCTGGCGCGCGGCATCTTCATCCGCATGCCGGGCGTTGCGCCGTTGGACCGCTGCATTCGCATCAGCGTGGGGACGGCCGAACATCTCGACGCCTTTGCCGAGGTGCTGCCCAAGGCGTTAGCCGATGCGCGCCGGGGCTGACATGGCGCGCATCCCGCTCTCCGTGACCATCATCGCCAAGGATGAGGCAGATCGCATCGAGCGTTGTATCGCCGCCATCAAGCATATCGCCGACGACATTGTCGTGGTCGACAGTGGGTCGTCGGACGACACGGTCGCGATCTGCCAACGGTTGGGCGCGCGGACGGTTTTCAACGCCTGGGTCGGTTACGGGCCGCAGAAGCGCTTTGCCGAGGACGCCGCAAAGTTCGACTGGGTGCTCAATCTGGATGCCGACGAAGTGGTGAGCGCGGAACTGGCGGCGGAACTTCGCGCGTTGTTGGGAAACGATCCGCCACTGAGGGCTTACCGCTTCAAACAGGTCACGGTCTATCCGGGTTGGCAAAAACCGCGATTGTGGGCGGATTATCACAACTACGTCCGTCTTTACGACCGCCGCGCCGTGCGCTTTCACCAGAGCCTCAGCCACGACACGGTGGATCTGAAAGGTACGCCTGCGGGCCAGTTGCAAGGCGAGGCGCTGCATTTTTCCTGGCGCACGCTCGATCATGTGCGCCGGAAACTCGATGGCTATACCGATCTTCAAGCCAAGGAAATCAAGAAGCCGCGTTGGCAATTGCAACTCCGGCGTCCGATCGAGTATCCGTTCCTGTTTTTCCGGTACTACGTGCTGCGCCGGCACTTTACGGGCGGGTGGTATGGGTTGAAGGCGGCGCATACGTTCGCGGTTGGCCGGGCGCAGCGGATCACTAAGTTTCTGGCGCGTCAACGATAGACGAAGGGATAGATTTTCATTCAGGACCCCTTGGGACGGTCGATTTAAGTCGTAGGGTGCAATAGGCCCCTCTTCGGGCCGTATTGCACCGCAACGACGGCGGCGCGTGAAGCGGTGCAATACGGCGTGAAGA
Organism: Hyphomicrobiaceae bacterium; assembly: GCA_043741375.1. Taxonomy (GTDB): domain Bacteria; phylum Pseudomonadota; class Alphaproteobacteria; order Rhizobiales; family Hyphomicrobiaceae; genus JANYHF01. The sequence goes on from JAYUAJ010000473.1 coordinate 5,617, forward strand.
ACGCCTATTGCACCCTACGCCGCCGCGCCGCAGCCGGCTTGTGAAGCCGAACATAAAGACCTGAACCCATGCCGCGCAAAGTCCTTTTCATCACCGGCGATCAATGGCGCGGCGAGGCCTTGTCCTGCCTCGGTCACCCTGCAGCGCAGACGCCCCATCTTGACCGGCTCGCCCGCGAGGGGACGACCTTTCTACGCCACTACACGGTCGCCACGCCTTGCGGTCCGGCGCGCACCAGTCTGCTGACTGGGCTCTATCCGTTCCTGCACCGCTCGATCCGCAACGGAGCGCCGCTGGACCGGCGGCATACCAACATAGCGCTTGAGGCGCGCAAGGCGGGCTATGATCCGGTGTTGTTCGGGTATACGGATAGTTCGGCCGATCCGGGCGCCATGGCGCCCGATGATCCGCGCCTGAAGAGCTACGAGGGTGTGCTGCCGGGCTTCCGGCTGGAGGCCACCCTCAACGAGGCGTGTCTCACTGGCTGGATCTCCGAACTCGCCAGGAAGGGCTACGCCATCTCCGAGCGGTTGGCCGACATCTACAAGCATCCGGGCACGCCCGATGTGCTTCCCCGCTTCGATCGCGGCCCCACCCTGTACAAGGCCGAGGACAGCGACACCGCCTACATCGCCGACAAGGTGCTCGACTATCTCCGCCTCCGCCGAAAGGAGGACTGGTTCATCCATGCGGTGTTCCTCAGGCCGCATTTTCCGCTCATCGCCTCGGCGCCATACAACACCATGATCGAGACCGGCCGCGTCCCCGGCCCCGTCCGGCACAGCGATAGGGGACAAGAGCGCGCCGTGCATCCATTCCTCGACGCGTGGCTGACGCAGCAGGCTGACCCCGCTTATTTCCAGAGCCAGGTGGACGTGCAGGCGCTGCCAGACGAGGACCTTGCTGAGATGCGGGCCGTCTACTACGGGCTTATTGCTGAAGTGGATACGCAACTCGGGCGCATTTTCGCGCACCTCGAAAAGACCGGCGAACTCGACGAGACGCTGATCATTTTCACCTCCGACCACGGCGAAATGCTGGGCGATCACTGGTGCTGGGGCAAGGCCGGCTGGTTCGAGGCTTCGAACCACATTCCGCTGATCATCCGCGATCCGCGCGCGCGCGCGACCGAGGGCCATCGTGGCCGTCGGATTGACGCCTTTACGGAAAGCGTCGATCTCGTCCCGACCATTCTCGATTGGCTTGGCCGCGATGCGCCGGACGAGGCCAATGGCCTCTCATTGCTGCCGTTCCTCAAGGGAGAATCGCCGGCCGCATGGCGCGACGGGGTGTTTTGGGAGTACGATTTCCGCACCCCGCATACCCAAAGGGCCGAGCAGCACTTCGGCCTCACCAGCGATCAATGCACCATGAACGTTTGGCGCGATGCGGCGTATAAATACGTTCACTTCACCGCACAGGCGCCGCTGCTGTACGATATGCAACGCGATCCGGGCGAACTCACCAATCTGGCTGGCGATCCGGCCATGGCGCGCGTGATTGCCCGGTATGGGCAAAAACTGCTCAGCCACCGCATGCTGCATGCTGAGCGCACGCTGGCGAACGCCCAGCTCACGCCGCAAGGGGTGGTGCGACATGCCGGGCCGCGCGGCTTTCTACCCACAGGTGGCGCCTGATCGACCCAATTCGACACCCGTCTTAGCGCTTTGGTAACCGCCTCGGCCCTAGGGTCCAGCCTGATGACCCAGAAAGCTTGGCGGGACCCCATGGCCGACGACGAAATCGATCCCAGCGTGCTGTGCGCTCGCGGCATTCTGACGAA
>JAYUAJ010000474.1:0-7392 GCA_043741375.1 Hyphomicrobiaceae bacterium
TGCAGCCGATCGCCATGGAAGAGCGCGTGCGCTTCGCCATCCGCGAGGGCGGCCGTACGGTCGGCGCCGGCATCGTTACAAAGGTCATCGAGTAATGAAAGGGGGGACTAGGGATTAGGGACTAGGGACTAAGTGGATCGTAGCTGCGAATGCGCTGACCACTAGTCCCTAGTCCCCCAGTCCCTAGTCCCCAATTCTGCATGCTGGTAGTGACGACGAACGAACTCGCGGGCTACACAATCGTCCGCCAGCTGGGACTGGTTCGCGGCATCGTCGTCCGCTCACGCAGTGTGGTTGGAAACTTGGGCGCCGCCGTGCAGATCTTTTTCGGCGGCAACATCTCGGTCTATACCAAGCTCGCCGAGCAGACCCGGCGCGAGGCCTACGAGGAAATGGTCGGCCACGCCGAGGCCATGGGGGCCAATGCGGTGTTGGGCATGCGCTACGACGCGAACGAGATCGCGAGCGCGGTGACGGAGGTGCTGGCGTACGGCACGGCTGTTGTGATAGAGGAGGTCCGCCAGAGCCCGTGACAATGGGTCTCAGGCCTTAGGGGCGTAGCTCAATTGGTAGAGCGTCGGTCTCCAAAACCGAAGGTCGCAGGTTCGAGACCTGCCGCCCCTGCCAGTGCTCCCAGAATGGGAATTTGGAAGGATTTACTGCTGCTGCGGGCGTCGAGCTCCAGCAACAGATAGACGACATGCGAAGGATCGGCGACAGTTTATGGCATTCAATCCGTTTGAGTTCTTGCAAGAAACGCGCACTGAGGTTGCCAAAGTCACTTGGCCCACACGCAATGAGACCATGCTGACAACGGTGTTTGTCATTATCATGGTGCTCATGGCGGGCTTTTTTCTATTCGCGGTGGACCAGACCCTCAGTTTTGTCATCAAACAGATCCTGAGCTTTTCGGCGTGATGGAGAGCATGGAAACCACCCAACCAACCACGACGGCCACCGGCATTCCCAAGCGCTGGTACATCGTCCACGCCTATTCCAACTTCGAGCGCAAAGTGGCCGAGGCCATCAAGGAGCGCGCCAAGCAACAGGCGCTCACCGACAAGTTCGAGCAGGTGCTGGTGCCGATGGAGGAAGTGACCGAGGTCCGCCGCGGCAAGAAGGTGTCGAGCGAGCGCAAGTTCTATCCCGGCTACGTGCTGGTGAAGATGGAGCTCAGCGATCGCACCTATCATCTGATCAAGGACACTCCGAAAGTTACGGGCTTCCTGGGCGCCGACAACAAGCCCAAGCCGATCAGCGAAGCCGAGGCCATGCACATCCTGCAGCAGGTGCAGGAGGGCGTTGAGCGGCCCAAGCCCACGATCTCGTTCGAGATCGGCGAAACGGTGAAGGTGGCCGATGGTCCGTTCGCGTCCTTCTCGGGCGTGGTGGAAGAAGTGGACGAAGAGCGCTCGCGCCTGAAGGTTGCGGTGTCGATCTTTGGCCGCGCGACGCCGGTGGAGCTGGAGTTCGGGCAGGTGGAGAAGGTTTAGCTCCGCCTGCAGAGTTTAGAGATTGCCGCGCGTGGGAGAGGCAGGAAGGTTCGCCAACCTTCTGAAATCGCACCACGCACCCTGAAGCCGAGGGCCGCCTGATCCAATCAGGCCCCCCCAACAAGGACGAGACAATGGCGAAGAAAATCGACGGTTATATCAATTTGCAGGTGAAGGCTGGCTCTGCCAACCCTTCGCCGCCGATCGGCCCGGCGCTGGGTCAGCGCGGCGTCAACATCATGGCCTTCTGCAAAGATTTCAATTCCAAGTCGCTCGCGGCTGGCTTTGAAAAGGACACGCCTGTCCCGGTGGTGATCACCGTGTTCTCGGACAAGTCCTTCGTGTTCGTGATGAAGACGCCCCCGGCCTCCTTCCTGCTCAAGAAAATGGCCAAGATCGAGTCGGGCTCGCAGACGCCTGGCCGCGGCGTCGCAGGCAAGGTGACCATGGCGCAGTGCCGCGACATTGCGAAAATCAAGCTCGCAGATCTCAACACGGCCGATCTTGAGCAAGGGGCAAAGATCATCGCCGGCTCCGCCCGCTCGATGGGCCTGACGGTGGAGGCATAGATATGGACAACGGAAAGCGTATTCGCGCCGCGCGCGAAGGCATCGAACGCATGAAGCTTTATGCGATCGAAGAAGCCGTGAAAATGGTCAAGGCTCGCTCCAAGGCCAAGTTCGACGAGACGGTCGAGATCGCCATGAACCTCGGCGTGGACCCTAAGCATGCCGACCAGATGGTGCGCGGCGTGGTCAGTCTGCCGAACGGCACCGGGCGCACGCTGCGCGTCGCCGTGTTCGCCAAGGGTGAAAAGGCCGAGGAAGCGCGCAAGGCCGGCGCTGATATCGTCGGCGCAGAGGATCTGGTCGAAATCGTCCAGAAGGGCACGATCGACTTCGATCGCTGCATCTCGACGCCGGACCTGATGCCGCTGGTCGGGCGCCTGGGCAAGGTGCTCGGTCCGCGCGGCATGATGCCGAACCCCAAGGTCGGCACCGTGACCGCGAACGTGGCGCAGGCCGTGCGCGACGCCAAAGGCGGCGCGGTCGAGTTCCGCGTCGAAAAGGCTGGCATCGTGCAGGCCGGCGTGGGCAAGACCAGTTTTACCGAGGCTGCGATCATCGAGAACATCAAGGCGTTCTTCAACGCCGTTGCGCGTTCAAAACCGGCGGGCGCGAAGGGCACCTACATCAAGCGCATCGCCATTTCCTCGACCATGGGTCCTGGCGTGAAGATCGAGCCGACGTCGCTCTCAGGCGGCGCGACAGTGCAATAGAAACGCCGCGTGGCCTGCAACGCGCCAACAAAAATGTAGGGTGGGCTGTGCATCTTCGCGAAGCCCACCGCGACGAAATGGTGGGCTTCGCAGAAGTGCTCAGCCCACCCTACGGATCTTTCGGGATCCGTTGGTGAGGTGGTTGGTCAAACAATCATCTCAACCTGTCCGAGATTGTGGGTTCTAGGGAAACCTAGATTAAGCCAATTGGGCCTGCATGAGACGGGAAGCAAACGGATGATACGTAGACGCCTCAACAGAGACGTCTACGGCGCATTGGTTTGATCCTCGTAGGTCCTTGCGTCGCTCCCTCGGGGGCGATCAAGGGGACAGGCACGTGAGCGCTGTGTGGCGCGCCGGGCCTGATTGGGCGACGGCGGGTCCGCACGGCAGGTGCAACCCCGATAGATGGCTGCAAAGCCATCTATCAGCAAGGAGAGAGCAAAGTGGACAAAGCCGGGAAGCGAGAGCTTGTCAGCACGTTGCACGACGCGTTCGCAAAAACGAACGTGATCGTGGTCGCCCACTATGCCGGTCTCACCGTCGCCCAGATGACCAAGCTCCGCCGCAATATGAAAGCGGCTGGCAGCACGGTCAAGGTGGCCAAGAACCGGATCGCCAAGCTCGCCCTCGTGGGAACCGATAGCAACGGCATTTCCGACCTCTTGAAGGGCCAGACCGTTCTGGCCTATTCAAAGGACCCGGTCGGAACCGCCAAGGTCGCAGCCATGTTCGCCAAGGAACACGACAAGCTCGTGATCCTGGGCGCAGCCATGGGCAAGACCGTGCTGGATTCCAAGGGCGTCAAGGCGCTCGCCGAATTGCCGTCGCTCGATGTTCTGCGCTCGCAGCTCCTGGGCCTTATCCAGGCGCCCGCGTCGACCATCGCAAGGCTCGTCAAAGAGCCCGGCGCGCAAGTGGCGAGGGTCATCCAGGCCCATGCCGACAAGGCTGCCTGATCGAGGAACTTAACCCATTGCCTGGGACGCGGCCTAGCCGATTGACCAGGCGCCAATGCAAATCCGTTGAAGGAACACTTATATGTCCAAGCTTGAGAAGATCGTCGACGACCTGTCGGGCCTGACCATCCTGGAAGCTGCTGAACTAACCAAGCTGCTCGAGACCAAGTGGGGCGTTTCGGCCGCCGCTCCGGTCGCCGCCGCTGCTGCAGCCGCTGCCCCCGCCGCTGTGGTCGAGGAGAAGACCGAGTTCGACGTCATCCTGGTTTCGGGTGGCGACAAGAAGATCAACGTCATTAAGGAAGTCCGCGCCATCACCGGTCTCGGCCTGAAGGAAGCCAAGGATCTCGTCGAGGCCGGCGGCAAGGCCGTGAAGGAAGGCGTCGCCAAGGCTGACGCCATGGAAATGAAGAAGAAGCTCGAAGAGGCCGGCGCCAAGGTCGAGCTGAAGTAGTTAGGAATTTCCCTCTCCCCTTCGCGGAAGAGCGAAGGGGAGAGGGGTTCGCTTCTCAAAGAGCCGCGCTGGACGGACGGTTGGGGGTGCGGGAAGGGCGCGAACCGCGCGTAACCCAACGGTCCGGGCGTGGACGTTGGGTTACGCGCGGTTCGGGCAGCGCGGGCATAGTCGAACAGGTTGGGGCGCGCTAACCCAACCTACGTTGCTGGATTACGGGGAGTAGGCTGAGATGGACACAGTACTGAGTATCTGGAACAGCATTGTAGCGACAGTTCAGGCCAATCCACAATTGGCCTTGTTCGTCGGCATCGGTCTGGTGGCCGGCTGGCTGGCGGGATTCCTGCTGGGCGGCGGCGGCCTGTTGCGCAATCTAGTCGTCGGCATCATCGGCTCATTCATCGGCGCCTATGTTGTGCAGTTCTTTGGCATTCATCTTCCGGTGCCTGCTTATCTCGAACAGGTCACCACCGCCACCATCGGCGCCATCCTGGTGGTCGTCCTTGCAAGGATCATTGCTCGTTGAGACAGGTGCTGCGGCGCGCCGCCGCGACGTAGGCAGACTTTTCCTCGAGACGTTTCCCCCGAGCGCCGGCTTTCCGGCGCTCGGGTGAAGCGTTTCCAATACCCTTCACGACTTGAAGGCTCTCGAACCCGACGCCCAAGGCGGCCAAGGCCGGCCGCCATCACGACACGCGCCACGGACCGTCGCCTTGCGGCCGGCAGCGCAGAAAGCAGGAGCAGCAACCATGGCTCACACTACCTTCACCGGACGCAAGCGGATGCGCAAGCAATTCGGCAAGATCGCCGAAGTCGCGACTATGCCGAACCTGATCGAAGTGCAGAAGCGCTCCTACGACGAGTTCCTGATGGTTGATGCGCCCAAAGGCGGCCGCAACGACGAGGGACTGGAATCCGTCTTCCGCTCGGTGTTCCCGATCTATGACTTCGCCGGCCGCGCCCAGCTCGAATTCGTGAAGTACGAGTTCGAGTCGCCGAAGTATGACGTCGATGAGTGTCAGCAGCGCGACATGACGTTCGCCGCGCCGCTAAAGGTGACGATTCGCCTGATTACGTTTGATATCAACGAAGAGACCGGTGCCAAGTCCGTCAAGGACATCAAGGAGCAGGAAGTCTACATGGGCGACATGCCGTTCATGACCATGAACGGTACGTTCGTGATCAACGGCACCGAGCGCGTGATCGTTAGCCAGATGCACCGTTCGCCGGGCGTCTTCTTCGACCACGACAAGGGGCGCACACACGCCTCTGGAAAAATCTTGTTCGCCGCGCGCATCATTCCCTATCGCGGTTCGTGGCTGGACTTCGAGTTCGACGCCAAGGACATCGTCTATGTCCGTATCGACCGTAAGCGCAAGCTGCCGGTGACGACGCTGCTGTATGCGCTCGGCATGGACGAAGAGCAGATTTTTAGCCACTTCTTCAAGTCGATCCATATCAAGTCGGCCAAGAACGGTTGGAAGATGCCGTTCAACGCCGATCGCTGGCGCGGCATGAAGGCGACGGGCGATCTGATCGACGCCAAGACCGGCGAAGTCGCTATCGAAGCCGGCAAGAAAGTCACCGCACGGTTGGCCAAGAAGCTGGTCGAGGGCGGCCTGAAGGACTTGCTGGTCCAGGACGGCGACATCCTCGGCCGCTTCCTGGCCGAGGATCTGGTCGATCTCCAATCCGGCATCATTCACGGCGAATCGGGCGATGAGATCGACGAGGCGCTGCTGAAGAAGTTCCGCGAGGAAGGCATCAAGGACTTCCCGGTGCTCGACATCGACCATGTCAACACCGGCTCCTACATCCGCAACACCATGTACGCGGACAAAAACTCCGGCCGCGACGGCGCACTGATCGACATTTACCGCGTCATGCGTCCCGGCGAGCCGCCCACCAAGGAGGCTGCCGAAGCGCTGTTCGGCGGGCTATTCTTCGACAGCGAGCGCTATGACCTCTCGGCCGTGGGCCGCGTGAAGATGAACACGCGACTGGAACTGGATTGCCCCGACACCATGCGCACGCTGCGCAAGGACGACATTCTCGCCGTCGTGAAGACGCTGGTTGAGCTGCGCGACGGGCGCGGCGAAATCGACGACATCGACAACCTGGGCAACCGCCGTGTGCGCTCGGTGGGCGAACTGATGGAGAACCAGTACCGCGTCGGCCTCTTGCGTATGGAGCGGGCGATCCGCGAGCGCATGAGCTCGGTCGATATCGACACGGTGATGCCGCAGGATCTGATCAACGCCAAGCCGGCGGCCGCCGCTGTGCGCGAATTTTTCGGCTCGAGCCAGCTCAGCCAGTTCATGGACCAGACCAACCCGCTCAGCGAGATCACGCACAAGCGTCGCCTCTCGGCCCTTGGACCAGGCGGACTTACCCGTGAGCGCGCCGGCTTTGAAGTGCGCGACGTGCATCCCACGCACTACGGCCGCATCTGCCCGATCGAGACTCCCGAAGGTCCGAACATCGGCCTGATCAACTCGCTGGCGACTTTCGCGCAGGTGAACAAATACGGTTTTATCGAAAGCCCGTACCGCAAGGTGAAAGACGGAAAAGTCACCAACGAGGTGGTCTACCAGTCGGCCATGCAGGAGGCCCGGCACTATATCGCCCAGGCCAATGCGAAGCTGACGGACGATGGCAAGCTGATCGGCGAATTCATCGAGTGCCGCCATGCCGGCGACGTGCTGGTGGTGCCGCGCGATAAGGTCGACTACATCGACGTGAGCCCCAAGCAGCTCGTGTCGGTGGCCGCCGCCCTCATCCCGTTCCTCGAGAACGACGACGCCAACCGCGCGCTCATGGGCTCGAACATGCAGCGTCAGGCCGTGCCCCTGGTGCGCGCCGAGGCGCCGTTCGTCGGCACGGGCATGGAATCGGTGGTCGCCCGGGATAGCGGCGCCGCCATCGCCGCACGTCGCACCGGTGTCATCGACCAGGTGGACGCAACGCGTATCGTGATCCGCGCCACCGAGGAGGCGGATCCGTCGAAGCCCGGCGTCGACATCTACCGCTTGCGCAAGTTCCAGCGCTCGAACCAGAACACCTGCATCAACCAGCGTCCACTGGTTAAGGTGGGCGATGCCGTGAAGATGGGCGAGATCATCGCTGACGGTCCGTCCACGGATCTCGGCGACCTCGCGCTCGGCCGCAATATCCTCGTCGCCTTCATGCCGTGGATGGGCTACAATT
>JAYUAJ010000475.1:0-3152 GCA_043741375.1 Hyphomicrobiaceae bacterium
GCCTGCTGGTGCTGGCTGAGGCCAACGATCAGGTGACGGTGCCCGATGGCATGGATATACCGGCGGAGATCGTGCGCCGCGAAGATCGACTGCGCGCTATTGCACAGGCCAAGGCCAAGATCGAGCAGCGCGCCGGTGAACGCCACCAAGGCGAGCAGCAGGAATACGACGCCAAGATGGCCAAGCGCAATGCGCAGCGCGAAGCCGGCAAGAAGCCGGGTGGCAAGGATCCCGAACCACCGCAGGTTGGCCCCAAGGACCGCGACCAAATCAATCTGACCGATGATGAGTCGCGCATCATGCCGACGTCAGGCGGCGGTTTTGAACAAAGCTATAACGCCCAAGTCGGCGTGGACACCCAGACGATGCTGGTGATCACCCAGCAGGTGACTCAAGCGTGCAACGACAAGCGCGAAGTGGTGCCGACGCTCGAGCAGATCGCGGCGCTGCCCGAGGTGCTGGGTGAGGTGCACACACTGATCGCCGACAACGGTTACTGCAGTCAGGCGAATGTCGTGGCCTGCCATGAGGCCGGCATTGAGCCGCTGCTGGCAATGCGGCGCCAGGAGCACCATGAACCGCTACTGCAACGATTTGCGCCCGATGCACCAGAGCCGGCAACGTCGGAGCCGATGGCCAAGATGGCCCACAGGCTGAGCACGCAGGCCGGCCGAGCGCTGTACAAGTTGCGCAAGCAGACCGTTGAACCGGTGTTCGGCATCATCAAACGAGTGATGGGCTGGCGGGGCATGAGCATGCGCGGATACACCAAGGCTCAGGGCGAGTGGTGCCTGGTGACCATGGCATGGAACATCAAGCGGATGCACGTGCTCTGCGAAGCTTGAGGGCTCCCATGGGCACCATTCGGTTCGTTTGCGCGCTTGCAGAGGTCTACAATGCGCCTCTGTCGTCTCGTTAGCGGCGTGTCAGCGCCAAACTATCGGTAAATTGGCCCCGCCATCGGCCGGGCCACGCTATGACATCCTTCAATCACCTTGTTCGGGGTCAAGTCCGACAGGCTGCTAGACGCCGACAACGGAAGGACGCGGGCACCAGAAGGCTCGGGCAACAGAAGGCGCGGGCACCAGAAGGCGCGGGCCACAGAAGGCTCGGGCCACCAGGGGGCTCGCACCACCGGGGGGCTCGGGCCACCGGGGGGCTCAGGCAAAGGCGCGCAGTCTGCGCGCGCCGTCACACGAGGCGACATTGATGCGTTGGGTGAAGCGGATCCTGATCGGCCTGTCGGCCCTGCTCGTCGTGGCCGTGGGCGGCCTCTATCTCTACGCGAAGGCGGCGGGTGCGAACGTGAACATTCCGGTGCGCGCGGCGCTGGCCGGGCAGTTTCCGCGGCTGTTTGCAGCGCCCCGGGCGGAGCGGAGCGTGCTCGCGGCACGCATCCACCTGCCCCCAGGGTTCAGCCTGAGCGTGTTCGCGCGGGACATTCCCGGTGCCCGCCTGCTGCGCACCACGCGCGCGGGCGATCTGCTGGTTGCCGTGCCCGGGGACGGCAAGGTGCTGCTGCTCGACCGCGATCGCAACGGCGACGGCGCCGCCGATGGGGTGCGCGTGCTGCTCAAAGGCCTGGACCAGCCCAACGGTATGGATTTCTACGGGCCGTATCTGTACGTCGCGGAGCAGGGTCAGGTCGGCCGTGTGCCATTCGATCACGACACCGGCAGGATCAGCGGCGCGTACGCGGTGGTCATTCCCAACCTGCCGCCCGGTGGCAATCACTACAAGAAGACGATCCGGTTTGGTCCTGATGGCAGGCTCTATCTGACCGTGGGCTCGGACTGCAATGCGTGCATCGAGACCGATGCGCGCCGCGCCGCAATGCTGCGCTTCGCGCCGGATGGCAGTGGCCAGGAAACTTATGCGACCGGGCTGCGCAACAGCGCGGGCTTCGACTGGCGGCCCGGCGACAACGTGCTGTTCGCCACGGACAACGGCCGGGACCTGCTCGGCGATGACTTTCCGCCCTGTGAGTTGGACCAGATCGAACAGGGCGGCTTCTACGGCTGGCCTTTCGTCAACGGCTTTGGCGTGCCGGACCCGCAACACGGCGCCGGACACGCGCGGGAAGCGCGCACCGCACGGCCCCCGGTGTTCGCCTTCAACGCGCACAACGCGCCGCTGGGCATCCTGTTTCCGCGCAGTGGCAAGCTGCCTGCCGCGTACCAGGGTGCCGCCCTGGTTGCGCTGCACGGCTCGTGGAATCGCACCCGCAAGGACGGCTACAAGGTGGTCGCGCTGCACTGGGGGCCTGACGGCCGCATCGAGGCGCAGGACTTCGTCACGGGTTTCCTGGCGGGCGACGATGTCATCGGCCGTCCGTCCGAGCTTGCTGAGGGGCCCGACGGCGCGATCTACGTCTCGGACGACTACGCGGGGGCCGTGTACCGGATCGCGTATGGCGAAGGCGAGGGTGTGCGCGACGGCGGGCGCCCGGTAGCGGCCGCGGGCGTTGCGCCGGCCGCGCGCGGTGAGACGGTTGCGCTCACCGACGCGCTGCGGCAGGCGTTGATCGCAAAGGGTGGCGCGCTATTCGCCCGTGGGCCGTGTTTGCAATGCCATACCACGGCGGATCAGGCCGTTGGTGCGGCGCGCGCCGGGGGCGCGAGCGTGCTGCTGCAGAAGCTGCCGGCCCGCTACGACGTGGACCGGCTCATGGACTACCTCGCGAAGCCCAAACCGCCGATGCCGCCGGTCGGCGACGCGGGCGAGCGCCGCGCGCTCGCGGAGTATTTGCTGGCCCGGTTCAAATGACACACGTGCGCCGATGATCGACCTCTACACCTGGAGTACGCCGAACGGCCGCAAGGTATCGATCATGCTCGAGGAGATCGGGTTGCCCTACCGGGTGCATGCGATCGACATCGGTAAGGATCAGCAGTTCGCTACGGACTTCCTCGCGCTCAGCCCGAACAACAAGATTCCGGCGATTCGCGACACCGAGAATCAGCGGCAGCTGATGGAGTCGGGCGCGATCCTCATCTATCTCGCGGAACTCACGGGCCAGCTGCTGCCCACCGGGGCGGCGCGCTACGAGGTGCTGCAGTGGTTGATGTGGCAGATGGGCGGGCTCGGGCCGGCGCTGGGCCAGACCCATCACTTCGTGCACTACAACGGTGGCAAGAGCGACTACGCCGAAG
>JAYUAJ010000476.1:0-7389 GCA_043741375.1 Hyphomicrobiaceae bacterium
GGTCTGCCCCATCCCCACATCACTTCGGCTTCACCCGCGCCGCCGTCTTGTTGACGAACGCGGCCAGCCGCTCGCGCGATGCCGGTTGCGTGTTGACGATGCCGGCCACCACGGCTTCGGCATAGGAGGCATCGAACGGCGACATGTTCTGCATATGGGAGATTGCAGAGCAGATCGCGAAGTTCGAGAGCGGCGGGTTCTGTGCGGCAATGCGGGCGATTTCGAAGGCCTTGGCTTCGCAATCGTCCACCAGATATTGGCAGAGGCCCACATCGACGGCTTCCTGCAAGCGGTATATCCGGCCGGTCAGCATCATGTCGATCATGCGCGCCTTGCCGACGAGTCCCGCCACGCGGATGGTCGCGCCGCCACCCGTGAACAAGCCGCGCTGGCCTTCGGGTAGCGCGAAATAGGCGGTCTGATCGGCCACACGGATGTGCGCGGCCGCGGCCAGCTCCAGCCCGCCCCCCACCACCGCGCCCTTCAGGGCCGCGATGACTGGGATGCCCGAATACTCCATCTTGTTGAACGCCTCGTGCCAGCGCAGGCAGATATGCATGAAATCGGCGGCGCTGCGGTCGAGGCGATGGTGCTCGACAAGATCGAGCCCGGCCGAGAAATGGTCACCGGCGGCGCAGAGCACAACCGCCCGCACCCCCGATCTTGGCAGCGCCGAGAACAGTGTAACCAGCTGCTCGATGGTTGAGGAATCCAGGGCATTGCGCTTGTCCGGCCGGTTGAGACGGACGGTGGCGACACCCTCCTCGACGCTGAGCTGGATGGTTTCGAGCTTGAGATCATCAAGTGTCATGGCAAAATCCTTGTCGCTCTCTGGCTCTCAAATGAACGGCAGTGTGACGAGCTTGCCGTTGAGGATCTGGCCATCCTTCAGCACGCCGACGCTGTCACCGGGCTTTGCGTCTACTGAGACCAGCGCAAAGCCGATATTGCGCTTCAGCCGGTAGGACCAGATGATGTTGGTCATATCGCCGATGCGCCGGCCCTCCTTGACAATATCGAACCAGGTGAACGACGAGCCAGCCGGTTCGGACCCTTCGAGGACGATCCCGAGCTGGTGGCGCTTTGGACCCTCCGACTTGATCTTGCGCAAGGCCGCGAGGCCGACCGTGTCGTCGGCAACATCAAGATCAATATAGCGGCCCATGCGCACTTCGAACGGATTGGTCCGGTCATCGGTGTCGCCGCCCCAGGACAGCAAACCGCTCTCGATCCGTTCATGCGTGTTCGGATTGCCTGGCCCGATATCCCACGGCTTGCCAGCCTCGTTGACGATGTTCCACAGCGCCGTGCCTTTGCTCCGGTCCAGAAGATAGATCTCGAAGCCACCCTGTTTCGACCAGCCCGACCTGGCGACCGCCACCGGAATGCCGCCGATTTCGGTTTCCTTGAACCAGAAATACTTGAGGCTGCGGACCCAATCGCCGAAGATGGCGGCAACCACGTCCTCGGCCTTGGGACCCTGAATGGCCAGCGGCGAGGCATCGGGCTCGATGATCTCGACGTCAAGCCCCCGCTCGGCGGCGATGGCGCGGGCCCAGAACAGGATGTTGCTGTCGGCAATCGACAACCAGTAGAGGTCGAAGGCCCGTTTGAGCAGGATGGGATCGTTGATCAGTGTGCCTTGATGATTGCACAGGGCGACATATTTGCCCTGGCCAACCACGCAGGTGCTCAAATCGCGCGGCGTCAGGATTTGCGCGAGCCTTGCCGCATCCCGGCCCTTCAGCTGCACCTGCCGCTCGACGGCGACATCCCACAAGGACACACCGTTGATGAGCCGCCAATACTCCGCTTCCGGGTGGCCGTATCCCGTTGGCATCAACATCTGGTTATAGGTCGTGAAACTCGTCACACCGGCCGCGACGGTCGCATCAAAGAATGGCGAGGGCCGCAGACGGGCGGATGGATAAATGGAGAACATTGGAAGTCTCGCTGGCTCACTCCGATCCGTGGGGCGGCGGGCATGGTCGTTCCATGCGGAAAATTGTGGACGAGCTGGATCATCTGTTCACACTAACCGATCAACTGCGGCCCGTCGAGCAAACGAGCCACTCACCGCCACTGCGCAATCGCAACTCCCGCCAGTGTCAGCGCGCCGCCCGCCAGCAGCCCGAGCGTCAGCGGCTCGCCCAGCACCAGCACGCCTGCGAGGACCGAAATCAGCGGCACGGCATAGATGAAGGCGGCGGCCTGGGCGCTGGGGACGTGCTTCAGGCCATAGCTCCAGAGTTGCAGCGAGACGATGGAGCCGAGCACCGCCATGTGCATCAACAGCAACCAGAGCCAGGGCGTCATGGCGCGGGCGGACTCGATGGTATGCGGGTTCGCCAGGCCCAGGAGCGGGACGAGCCCGATCAGGCTGGTCAGCAGCGTCAGGCGGGCGGCGCCGTAGCCCTGCAAGAGCGGCTTGCTCAGCACCGCCGAGAGCGACCAGACCAAGGCTGCCGCGAGCACCATGAGCGGCCCGGCCACCGTCCAGCCGGCGGCCGACGCGCCGGCGCGCTCGCCGCCCGATAGGACCAGGAACGCGGTCCCCAACGCCGCCAGCAGCAGGCCGAGCGCGGTGGCGATGCCGATCCGCTCACGGAGCAAGATCGCTGCGAAGATGGCGATGAACAGCGGCTCGATGCCGAGGATGAGGCCGCCGAGGCTGGCCGGCGTCGTCTGCAGCCCGAAGGTGGATAGGCCGTTGTAGCCCGTGACGCCGAGCAGCCCACAGGCGATGAGACGCGGCAAGTCGGCGGCCTTCACAGCCCAGCCGCGAGACAGAGTGAGCAGCGCCGCCATGATCAGGCCGCTGATGGTCATGCGGATGACGAGCACGTCGGCCGGCGGCATCGCGACGGCCAGCGTGCGCACCACGACGGTGGTGAAGCCCCAAATGATGACCGTGAGCGTAAGCGCTCCGAGCGCCCGCCTGCGGTAAGCGTCGCCGATGGCCGGAGCCGTGGTCTCGGTCATGGCGTCGGTGTGTTCAACAGGTCGAGCGCCTCGCCCCAGGTGTCGGTGAGGAGGAACCCCTTCTGGAACGGATCGCTCGGATCAACGCCGATGGTGTGCATGCCGTGGATCCAACCGCGGCCGCTGATGCGCGTTAGAACGGCCGGAAGTTTCCCAACCTGTGTCAGACCCGTCAGCTCCGCGCCAAACGAACTGCCGATGGTGGAGCGCGCCGTCACCTTGTCGCCGACCTTCACTTCGCCGCGCGCGTGCCGGACGGCCATGCGGGCGGCGTTGCCCGTGCCGCAAGGCGAGCGGTCGACGCGGCCGGGCGGCATGACGGTGGCGCCGGTGGGCTCTCCCTCGGCATTCCAGCCGATCAGCATGGTGTAGGAAATGCCACGGATTTCAAGGATTTCCGGGTGCGCGATGTCGGTCGTGCGGTTCAACGCCCGCTGGACGCGCATGCCGATGTCGACCAGTTTTCGGGCATTGGCCGGCTCGATGGCGAGGTCGAAATGCGCTGCATCGACCAGCGCGTAGAAGCAGCCGCCGTAAGCGATGTCGACCTTGACCGGCCCCAGGCCCGGGACTTCGACGGTGTGATCAAGCCGCTCGACGAAGGCCGGCGTCATGTCGAGAACCACGCGCTCGCATTTGCCGTTTGTGCAGTGCGCCGTGACTTTCACTAGGCCGGCCGGCGTTTCCAGCCGCAGCACCGTCTCGGGCTCGCGCATCGGCACGATGCCGGTTTCCAGAAGCACCGTCGTCACGCAAATGCAGTTCGAGCCCGACATGGCATGCACCTTGTCGGGCTGCAGGATCATGAAGGCGGCGTCCGCCTCTGGCATGGTCTTGGGCACCAGGATATTGGTGCTCATCTGCGCCGACCCGCGCGGCTCGAAAACGAGGAAGCGTCTGAGGCTGTCGTCCACCTCGTTGAGGTAGCGCATTTGCTCGGGCAGCGTGCGCCCCGGAATGGCCGGCAGTCCGCCCGTGACGACGCGGCCAACCTCGCCCTCGGCGTGGGCCTCGATCATGGTGATGGCGCGCGACCAGCGCATAGGGTGGCTCCTAGGAAAATATGATCTGTATTTTCGACCTGCCGTCGAGAAAGGGCGCTGGCGTAGGGTGCAATAGGTCCTCTTCAGGCCGTATTGCACCGCAACGGTGGCAGCGTCGCGTGGAATGGTGCAATACGGTGTGAAGAACGCCTATTGCACCCTACGGCCCTATCGACTTACTCGCCAATTACAAACTCGCGCTCATGCCGCCGTCCACCGTCAGCCCGGTTCCGGTGATGTAGGCGGCATCGTCGCTGGCCAGGAACACTGCAGCCTTGGCGATGTCCTCGGGCGTGCCGAAGCGGCGCAGTGGCGTCTGGTCGATCAGCGCCTGGTTGATGGTCTTGTTCCTCAGCACGCGTTCGGTCAGCGCGGTTTCGACGAATCCGGGAGCGAGGTAGTTCACGCGGATGCCGTAAGGCGCGTATTCCACCGCCATGCCGCGCGTGAGCGATTTGACGGCGCCTTTGGTGGCCGAGTAGCCGGTCAGCTGACGCATGCCGCGTTCGGCCATGATCGAGGCGACGTTCAGGATCACGCCCTTGCCGGAGGCCTGCAATAAGGAAAAGCCGTCGCGCGACAGGCGCACGACGCTGTCGAGGTTGGTGCTACGAATTTTCTCCCAATCGGCGTCCGTCATATGGCGGAAATCGGCGCGCACGTTGAGGCCGGCGTTGTTGATGAGAATGTCGAGCCGGCCATGGCCGGCCTTGAGCGCGGCGAACTGAGCCAGAACCGCCTCGGCATCCGTCACATCCAGCCGCGCCGGCCTAGCCGTACCGCCAGCCAAGGTGATTTCTCCAGTGACCGCCTTGGCCGCCGCACCATCCACATCCGTAACATGCACCAGAGCTCCTTCGGCGGCGAACGCGATCGCCATAGCCCGCCCGATACCGCCACCAGCTCCCGTTACGAGGCAAATTCGATCTTTCAGGCGCTGCATTCCGTCCGCTCCGTCGTTACGCCGGACAACAGTCCGCCGTTGTTCCGCCATCGGGTTCCACCTAGAATGAGCATAGATGTCCCTTTGGAGTTTCCCTCGATGATCCGGCGCATCGCCTTAACGATTACCTTTCTCGCCGCAGCGCCGAACGCTCAGGCCTTTGACTGCGCCAAGGCCAGCACCAAAGTGGAAAAGGCAATCTGCGCCGACCCTAAGCTGAAAAGCGCCGATGACGCCATGACGGCGGTCTATGTCAAGCTGAAGGATGCCTCGGAGGCTGCGGACAAGGAGGCATTGCGCATGTCGCAGCTGCGCTGGATCAAGCGCCGCGAAGCCTGCGATGACGATACCGTTGGCGACATTTCCGGTTGTATCGGCGAAGAAACGGCCAAGCGGCAGGCGTTGCTCCGTGCCGTTCCCGAGACCGGCCCCGCCGATGGCGGCGACCTCACACCCTGGTTCATCCAGAAGGAGGGCAAAAACGGCGGCTGGGACATCGACCTCAATCTGGTGCGTTTTGCCGATCCGCAGACGGCGGGTGAAGCTGTGTTCAACCGCGAGGCGACAGCGCTGGCGGCGCCATCGTTGCTGGAAAACTCGACGCTCGGCACCGCGACCATCAAGGTGGAAAAGGACCGCATCTACGAGAAGGCCGTGTCGCTTTCGCCCACCTACGCCTCCAAGACGCTGATTTCGGCGCTGGCCGAGGGCTATGAGGACACCGGTGGCGCGCACGGCAACAGCTGGCGGCGCGGCATCACCGTAGCGCTCGACGAAGGACGCCGGCTGACCTTCAGCGACCTGTTCCCGCGCACCGTAACAGGCATCCTCGCCAAGCTTTGCAACGACCAGCTGGTGGCCGCCCGCAAGGTACGCACCGGGGACGCGACCATGGACCTGGAAGAGGGGGCCGACATCATCGTGCTCTCCCACATCAAGGACCTGGAGCACTGGGCCTTCTGGGCCGACCACGCGGCGATTGAATTCGATCCCTATGAGATGGGTTCGTACTCGGAAGGCGCCTATGAGTGCCAGCTCGAGATCGGTAAGCTCAAGACACTGGCGCTGCCCGGTGCGCCGCTGCCGAACTGATGCGCGGCGGCAACGGCTCCCGGCGCTGTCCGTAATACTTAAACCTCTGTTTACGACTGTCCCACACTCTTGGAGGCAATGAGGCGAATCGCTTTCCCGTGGGGACAATTGACATGACGCAAGGGCAGACGTTGGCACTCCTTGGCCGGGCCAAATTCGCAGTGCCGCTGCTGCTCGCGGCAGTACTCGGAGGCTGTGCGGCCGATACCACGGAAACGCAATCGCTGTTCGGGTCAAACGAGCCGACCGGTTCGCTGGCTGCAGGGAAGGTTCCGCAAGGCGCAGCAGCCGCACGCGATTACTGGGCCGAAGCGCTCGCCAAGAACCCGCGCGACGAACGCGCCGCCGTCGCCTACGCCCGCGCGTTGAAAGCAGAGGGCTCCAAGGACAAGGCTATGAGCGCGCTGCAGCAGGCCGCGATCTACAATCCCGACAGCCTCTCCATCGCGTCCGAGCAGGGCCGCCTCGCACTCGACATGGGGCAGACCGATTTCGCCGAAAAGCTTCTGCAGCGCGCGAACGACCCGAGCCATCCCGATTGGCGCGTGTTGAACGCGCTTGGGTCGCTGGAAGCGCAGCGCAACAATTCGAAAGAGGCGAAAGGCTATTTCGAGCGCGCGTCGGCTTTGGCCCCCAATGAACCGAGCGTGCTGAACAATCTCGCCCTCACTTACGCGCTGGATGGTGATCCGGCGAAGGCCGAGTTCATGCTCCGCCGGGCGGCAGCGGCAGGCGGCGACACCGCAAAGGTGCGCCAGAATTTGGCCCTGGTACTTGGCGTGCAGGGCAAATACGACGAGGCCGCCGCATTGGCCTCGACCGATCTCGATAAGGACAAAGCCGACGCCAACCGGGCCTATATGCAAAAGATGGTGGCAGCTACCCCAGTGGTCCTTGGCAAGCCCGGCAAGGTCGCCAAAATGACTCCAAAGCCGACGGCGTTGCTCGCCAGCGCCTGGTCGACGGACGTCACGCCAATTGCGCCTGACGTGGTGAAGGCCAAGCCAGCTGCAAGAGTGGCCGACGCTGGCGACCTGCCCTGGTCCAAGACCACAACGGTGGCGCCAAAGAAGTAGCCCGGAGCGGCATCGCTATTGACGAAATCGGACGGGTCCGCCCAGGTGGCCCCCCCCCCAGCCTGCCCTGCCAATCGAGCGGGAGGGTTGGGGTGGTGGGTGGCTGTAGTCACCAAACCCAACCAGACTCTAGAGCGCAACATCAGCGCGGCCTGACGACGATCAGGACTGGTTGGCTCTCGCGGCCGGTTGGTGTGATGGCAAGGGACACGCCATTGCCGAAGGGAGCAACGACCATATCTTTCCCTCCCTG
>JAYUAJ010000477.1:0-7382 GCA_043741375.1 Hyphomicrobiaceae bacterium
CTCGCCGCCGGCGCCCTTGCCGTAGCGTGATCAGGCGGCATGGGGTGAGCAGTTACCCGGTGTGACTATACCCATTGATGGCGGGTTTAGCGCCGGCTAAACAATTCGTTTCGCTTCATTCTATGTGCGTTGCGGGTCACTCACGTCATCTGCGGAGCGCACAATCATCGCAGTGCAGAGGAAGCAGACTTCAACAACTCACAACAATCGGGTGGCTGAAGGCTTCAGGGCAACGACCGCAACACCTCTTCAAGCGGAAGCTGACCGGGGGTGCGTAGCGTACCGCGCCTCACCCCGATCCGATTTCCGTCACCGCACGCTTCGCCGTGCGCACTGCCTCGTCGAGATCGGCGCGGCTCGTGATCAACGGCGGAGCCATTTCGAAAGAGTGGCCGATGGCGCTGGAGAGGACGCCCAGGTCTTTCATGCGCCGCACGACGCGCTTCACCGTGTCGTCGCCGAACGGTTCCTTCGTCGTCTTGTCCTTGGTGAGCTGCACCGCCACCCACATGCCTATGCCACGCACATCGCCGACAATGGGCAATCCCGAGAGGTTGTCCTTGAGCTGATCGAGGAAATACAGCCCATTCTCGCGAGCCTGTGCGATCACGCTATCGCGTTCGCAGATTGCGATGTTGGCGAGCGCCGCGGCGGCACCTCCGCCATGGCCGGAAAAAGTGTGAACGTGACGGAACATCGGCATCGCCTCCACGATTTGGCGGCCGGTCAGTGCTGCTCCCATCGGAAAGTAGCCGCCAGTCATTGCCTTAGCCACCGTCATGATATCGCCAGTGACGCCGAGGTGCTCACTCGCGAACCACGCGCCAGTGCGGCCGAAGCCGGTGATCACTTCGTCGATGATCAGCAGCAGCACGCCATAACGGTCGCAGATCTCGCGCACGCGGGGAAAGTAGCTGGGCGGCGGCACTTGCACGCCATGGGCCTGCATGACCGGTTCGGCGATGAAGGCCGCGACATAGTCGGGCCCCTCACGAACAATTTGCTGCTCTAGGAAATCCGCGCAGTAGTCGGCGAAGGCCTCGTCGGTGAAGCCCAAGGGATTGCGGTAGCGCGTGGGCCCTGGAATGAGGCTTACACCGGGCACGCCCGGCTCCGAGATATGCCGCGTCCCCAGCCAATCCGTGACGGCGAGTGCGCCCATCGTGGTGCCGTGATAAGCGTTGAAGCGGGAGATGATTTTATGCGCCCGCGATTTGGCGCCCGAGAGCTGTTGGTATTGCTTTGCGAGCTTCAACGCAGCCTCGACCGCCTCCGAGCCACCGCTTACATACATGACGTGATCTAGTTTGCCCGGCGCGAGGCTGGCAAGCTTGGCCGCGAGCCTGACCGCCGGTTCGACGAAAGTGTCGACGGTCCCAGCATAGTGCACCTGCATTAGCTGTTCATAGACGGCCCGCGCGATCTCCGCCTGGCCGTAGCCCATGGAGTTGGCCCGGGTGTGTGAGCTCATCATGTCGAGATAGGTCTTACCCCGCTGATCTGTCAGTCGCACACCCTCGCCCTTGAGATAGATGTTCGGCCCGTTACGCTTCACCTCTTCACGGTCGGCTAGCGGGAAGATGCAATGATCGAAAGCGAGCCTGCTCAATTCGTCGAGGTTGGTGCGGTCCATCTTCCGGTCTCCTCTACCTCTATCGCGCATTTACAAAGTCCGACGTGTTGCCCGTACTCCAGTTCAGCCTGATCCACAACATCAACGACGGCTTCGTCGTGCTCTCGGCAGTCATCGCGGGTACGATGAAAGTCATGGGAAGGATGCCACATGGGAAGAAGGATGCCAGTTGCTCTGCATATCGTATTGGCCGCAGGCTTCGCCTATGATGCCATCTTTCGAACAAGCCTTAAGCACTGTGTTGTCAATCAGCGGCCCTGCTGACGCGAGGCAGTGGAAGCAGTCGTCAGTCACCGGATGCCATCGGTGCTGAGGGCATCGAAACGGCGTGGCAGCTTATCGACCTAACGCGACCGACCACCTCTGTTGCGGCGACTCGGGACTGCTGCCCGAGACCTTGGGTGATGGTTTTCAGGCCCGCGCGCACGTCAACGCGGTCACATGGCGCTCGCGTGTGGAAAGCTGCAAAGTCGGCATCGGCGACGCTTTGCATCGGTTAAGCTTGGCTCGAGATTACGATCCCTGGGCAAGTCGTCAGGAAGATCCTGCGCGGCACGTCGCGAGATCGTCGAGGCGATGCGGAGCCAACCTTATGTTCATGCCAACTCTGTCACCGAACGGCGTGCTTGCGTTGCGGCCATCCGAGGATGCCGTCGCTCTGTCGCCGCTGTTGTCGGGGGCGCTGGAACCGGCTTTTGCGCGGGGCGCTGGCCACGGGCTGCTGGTGCTCGGCGCGGATGCGGTCGGCGCCACGCTGCCGCCGCAATTTGCCTACTGGCGCGATCTTGGCGGCCGCTACGTGACGGCGTTGTGCGCGCTGCCTGATATCGCAGAAATTACGTCGAAGCCCCCGGTGCCGCCGCCCGCGTCCGATGAGCTCGAGCGTGCCGCCGGCGCCGTGCCGCCGATGCCGGGCGCGGAATATGTCACCGCCGGCTTGCTGGCCGAACTGTGGCGCACGATCGATGTCGCGTTCGACGCCGAGCTGGCCGAGGCCGGCATCCCGGTGCAGGAGTTCCTGCGCTCCCGCCATCCCGCCTGGAACCTGGTCGGCCGGGTGCATTTCAACTTGGCGGAGAACCGCCGCGACGAGGGCGCGCCGTTCGCGTTTCTGGCGACCTACACGACACGGCTGTCGGCGGCGGCCAAGGCCCAGCACCTCCCCCTCGGCAAGGCGCTCGAGGAATATCGCGGTGCCAGGAATCGCGAGCGCCTGCTGTCGCTGCTGTTGCCGGTTCAACGCGCGGCTGAGACTTGTCCGTGGCTCAAGGCCATGGTCGATGCGGGGGAAATCTACCATCCGCTGCGCTGGAGTCCGGCAGAGGCGCTGCAGGTATTGAAGGATGCGGCCAAACTGGAGGCCGCTGGCGTGGTGGTACGGATGCCTGCGAGTTGGGGCGCCAAACGCCCGCCGCGTCCTGAGGTCAAGGCCACCGTCGGGGGAAAGGCTCCCTCGCAGCTCGGCATGGACGCGCTGCTCGACTTCAAGGTCGAGGTCACGTTGGATGGCGAGACGCTGACCAAGGCCGAGATCCGGAAACTTCTGGCGCAATCCGAGGGACTGGCGTTCGTACGTGGCAAATGGATCGAGATCGATCATGACCGCCTGTCGCGCACGCTCGAGCAGTTCGAGGCCGTCGAGAGCCGCGCGCGAGACGACGGGTTGTCATTCGCAGAGGCCATGCGGATGGTGGCCGGAGCCGCTGTGTCCGGCGCGGGTGCAGAGGTGCAGGCCACCGCCGATTGGGGCAAGGCGGTTGCGGGCGTGTGGCTGTCGGAAATGCTGGCCGGGTTGCGTCATCCGGAGGGCCTCGCGCGCGTCGACCCTGGCCCGGCACTGAAGGCGCAGCTGCGGCCCTATCAGCAAGCAGGCGTGCAATGGCTCCATCTGCTGACCGGATTGCGGCTCGGCGCCTGTCTCGCCGACGATATGGGCCTTGGCAAGACCATCCAGGTGCTGTCGCTGCTGCTGGTGCTGAAGCAGCAGTCTGGTTTGGCGCGGCCGAGCCTTTTGGTCGCTCCGGCATCGCTGCTCGCCAATTGGGCCAGCGAGATCGAGACGTTCGCGCCGGGTCTAAAGGCAGTGATCGCGCATCCGTCCGCGATGCCATCCGAGCACCTGAAGGCCGCAGCGCCCGGCGCGGCCGCCAGCGCCGATCTCGTGATCACCAGCTACGGGTCGCTGGCGCGCGTGCCCTGGATCTGCGGCCAATCGTGGCGGCTCGTTGTCATCGACGAGGCGCAGGCGATCAAGAATCCGGCCGCCAAGAAGACCAGGGCCGTCAAGGCGCTGAAGGCGGACGCGCGAATTGCTTTGACCGGCACGCCGATCGAGAACCAGCTCGGCGATCTGTGGTCGATCTTCGATTTCGTCAATCCTGGCCTGCTCGGCTCGGCAAAGGAATTCTCGCGGTTCGTCAAGCAGCTGGGCGATAGGCCGACGAATCCGTACGCGCCACTGCGTGATCTGGTGCGGCCCTACATCCTGCGCCGCATGAAGACCGACAAGTCGATCATCGCCGATCTGCCCGACAAGACCGAGGTCAAGACCTTCTGTCCATTGAGCCGCAAGCAGGCCGCGCTCTATGCCCAGGCCGTCGAGGACCTGAAAGACCAGCTCGAACAGGTTGACGGCATGAAACGCCGGGGCCTTGTGCTGGCGTTCCTGATGCGCTTCAAGCAGATCTGCAACCACCCGTCGCAGTGGCTCGGCGATGGCGACTGGAGCGAGGCCGGCAGCGGCAAGTTCGGGCGGTTGCGGGACATCGCCGAAGTGATCGCGGCCAAGCAGGAAAAAGCGCTGGTATTCACCCAGTTCCGCGAGGCCACCGAGCCGCTGTCGCGGTTCCTGACGTCGGTGTTCGGGCGCCCAGGCCTTGTCCTGCACGGCGAAACCGCGGTCAAGAAGCGGCAGGATCTGGTGGCAAAGTTCCAGAACGACGAGAGCGTGCCATTTTTCGTGCTATCGGTGAAAGCCGGTGGCGCCGGGCTCAATCTCACGGCCGCCTCGCACGTCATTCATTTTGACCGCTGGTGGAACCCGGCGGTCGAGAACCAGGCAACCGACCGTGCCTTCCGGATCGGCCAGAAGCGCAATGTACTTGTGCATAAACTCGTATGCCAGGGGACGGTCGAGGAGCGAATCGATCAAATGATCGAGAGCAAGAAACAGCTGGCCGGCGACTTCCTGGAAGGCGGCGCCGAGATCAAGTTGACCGAGATGGGCGACGCCGAACTGATGCAGTTGGTGGCGCTCGACCTTGGTGCCGCGATGCAGGAGACGTGAGCGATGAGCTCTTACGGTTTCCGTCCCTATGTGCCGGTAGCGCAGCGCCGGTTGAATGCCGAGAAGCGTGTGAAAGCGATGGCCAAGAAGGGCCAGACCATCAGCCCTGTGAAGATCGAGGGCCGCCAGATTGCCAACAGCTTCTGGGGCAAGGCGTGGTGCGATAATCTCGAATGCTACAGCGACTTCGCCAACCGGCTGCCACGCGGCCGCACGTATGTCCGTAACGGCTCCGTCGTCGATCTTCAAATTGGCAAGGGCGAGATCAAGGCCCATGTCGCCGGCTCAGAATTGTACACCGTGACGATCGCGATCGCGCCGGTCGCGCCGGCGCGCTGGAAGGGCATCTGCATCGATTGCGCGGGCGGAATCGATTCGCTGGTCGAGTTGCTGCAGGGGCGGTTGTCGAAGGCGGTGATGGATCGCGTCTGCCGCAAGGTCGATGGCCTGTTCCCCGCACCCAAGGACATCGAGCTGTCGTGCAGCTGTCCGGACTGGGCCGACATGTGCAAACACGTTGCAGCGGTGCTCTATGGCGTCGGCGCCAGGCTCGACGAGAAGCCGGAGCATCTGTTCATGCTGCGCGCCGTCGAAGTCGCAGACATGATCACGCATGCCGACCAGGGGGCTTCGGAGCGCCGCAAAGCGCCCGCCGGCGTCAAGCGACTCGCGGACGATGATGTGTCCGCCCTATTCGGCCTGGAGATGGCCGAGCCTGCCGATGCTGCATCGCCGGCCAAGCGCGCCCCGCAGCGTGTCGCTGCCAACATGTCGCCGTCTCGGTCCAAGGCAGGAGTTGCGCCAGCCAAGAGTGCTACACAGGTGAGCGCGTCCACGCGAAAGCCTGCAAGCAAGTCCGCGCGAAAGCCGGGAGAAAAATCAGCCAAGACGCCGCAATCGACTGCGTCGCCAAAGTCCGCCAAGCGACAAAAGCTGGCGCAGGCAATGTGATGTTGGCCGTTGGCCATGGATGCCGCGGCAATCACCATGCAAGAGAGCAAACGCAAAAAGCGTAGTGACGGATAAGGCGTTGGGCCTGTCGCTAGATGAACGGCTCGTTGCCTTGTTTGACGAGGCGACGCTCAATGCCCACGACGAGCCGGAGCGGGCTGTTGGCGACGAGAGCTGCAATATGTCGGAGAGCGCGTTGTCGAAGCTGACATTGAAGCCATGCACGGGCACTCTCTGGGGTGGTCGGCGATACGAACGGACTTGAACGCTGGCTCGGCGCACGATTGCTGCGCCACGACGAGCGTCCCGTTCCGTTGGATGAAGGTGTCATCACCGGTGATGGCCGGCACCGTTTTATCGACGGTTTGAGCGGCATCGAGACGACGACGCCGGGGTATGTGAGGCGCGTGCCAACCGGGAAAGGCTCGAGTCAGGAGATTGTCATTCCGCTGGTGCGAAAGTTAGTTGCGGATGGTCAGCAGGTCATCGTCTTTCGCCAGCAAGTCGGAGAGACACGCGGTTGCGCAGAATATCTCGCCAATGCTCTTGGCTTAGCAGAGGCGAAGGATGCCATTGAACGGTTGCCGCGCGGCGATCAGTCAATGTCTTCGACCGTGTTGCGCCAAGTGCTCGGTGGCGGGGTCGCTTTTCACAATTCACATCTTTCACCCGAAGAGCGCCGCATTGTCGAAGAGGAATTTCGGGCCGTCGATTCCGACATCAAGGTGATCGTGGCGACCACGACGCTGGCCATGGGCGTCAACACGCCGGCGTCATCGGTCGTCGTCGTGGGACTGCAGCATCCCGGCGACGCACCGTATTCAATAGCAGAGTATAAGAACCTTGTAGGTCGTGCTGGCCGCCTCGGCTTCTCTGAGCATGGCGCCTCCTATCTGGTCGCCATGACGGGGAACGATGAGCATCACTATTGGCGGCAGTACGTATTAGGCAGGCCTGAGGCATTGCGGTCACGGTTTCTTGACAAAGGCACGGATCCTCGTTCGTTGGTCATCCGTATGCTCGCTTCAAGCAAGCGCGTGGCGCCGCGTGGGCTCACTGCGGAGAACATTGCAGCATTCCTCGAACGTAGCTTCGGAGGTTTTCAGGAGCGTGAGAAACTAGGCGATGCCTGGTGCTGGAGTCGGCGGGACCTCGCGCGGGCGCTGGCCGATCTCGTGCGCCATGGCCTCGTGACCGACGAAGGGGAGGACCGGCATCAGTTGACTGAGCTTGGGGTGCTGGCTGGCGAGACTGGACTTGAGGTTGCTTCAGTTATTCGCCTCGTGGATGCTCTGCGGCCTGTGCGCGCCGACGACATCAGCGATCCAGTTCTGATTGCAGCCGTGCAACACACCGTGGAGCTCGACGGTGTCAACGTGCCGATTAACAAGAAGACACAGAAAGAAGCGCAGACGTGGCTTGGCGTTTTGCGAGAGCAGGGTATTGTCGAGGCCGTTCTGCGCTGCTTCGGGTTCGAAGCGCGCGAGCCATACGAACAGGGTGCGCGCGCCA
>JAYUAJ010000478.1:0-3148 GCA_043741375.1 Hyphomicrobiaceae bacterium
CGTATATCTTAGCATCTGCAGCGGCCGGGACAGCCGGCCTAGCCTGGTTCATTTTGACGTCACGCAAAAAGGCAGCGGCCGATTTGAAGTTGCGCAAGACCCAGAAGCAGGCGCGTGGGTCGATCCTGCGTAGCATTGCGAG
Source organism: Hyphomicrobiaceae bacterium (assembly GCA_043741375.1). GTDB lineage: Bacteria > Pseudomonadota > Alphaproteobacteria > Rhizobiales > Hyphomicrobiaceae > JANYHF01. The sequence goes on from JAYUAJ010000478.1 coordinate 143, forward strand.
CGGCGACGCGGTAGTTTTTCCTTCCGTTACGAGTAAGCGACTGAGCTTCGGTCGGCGGTGAGCCCACCGACCTCCGAATCCGAGCCCCGTACGGACGCTCTCTGCCTGAACTACTGCCTGCCTGCCGCCCGCTGCGCTTCCGCCCGCATCTGCGCCAATGTCAGCTGCGGCGTCAGCGCCTCGGGATCGAGCTTCAGATCCAGCACGGCCGGCTTACCGGACTCCTGCGCGCGCAAGAACGCGCCGCGGAACTGCTCGGTATCGGTCACCGTCTCGCCGAACGCGCCGTAGCTGCGCGCCAGCGCGGCGAAGTCCGGATTGACCAGGCTGGTCGCCATGACGCGGCCGGGGTAGGTCTTTTCCTGGTGCATACGGATGGTGCCGTACATGCCGTTGTTGGCCACCAGTGTAATAACGTTGGCGCCATATTGCACCGCCGTGGCCAGCTCCTGACCGTTCATCAGGAAGCAGCCGTCGCCCGCCAGCGCAACAACCGTGCGCTCAGGATGTGTGAGCTTGGCGGCGATGGCGGCCGGCAGACCAAATCCCATCGCGCCGCAGGTGGGCGCCAGCTGCGTGCGGTACTGTTTGTAGACGTAGTACCGGTTCGCGAAAGCCGCGTAATTGCCGGCCCCGTTGGTGACGATCGCATCGTCCGGAAGCATGTCTTCCAGGTTCGCGATCACCAGTTCCATCTTCAGCGCTCCCGGCGTCGGCAGCGGGCGGCGGAAGGCCTCGTACGACGCGTGCAACTCCGCGGTCGGCCCGGCCCAGGACGGGCTGCGCTGGATCACCACACCCGCCAAGGCCTCGACAAAGGCTCCTGCCGAGGAGCAGATCGGCAGCTCGGCGCGATAGACACGGCCCAATTCGTCCGCTGACGGATGGACGTGAATGAGTTTCTGCTTGGGCTGCGGCACATCCAGAAGCGTGTAACCGCTGGTCGTCATCTCGCCGAGCCGCGCGCCGATCACCAGCAGCACATCGGCCGAGCGGATCGCCTGCCCAAGTTTCGGATCGATGCCGATCCCGGAGTGGCCGGCATAGCAGGGATGGCGGTTGTCGAAATAATCCTGGCAGCGGAACGCGCAGGCGACCGGCAAATCCAGCCGCAACGCGATCGCCTCGAAGTGCGCTTTGGTCGCGGCGCTCCAGCCCGGCCCGCCGACGATCGCTAGCGGCCGTTGTGCGCCCGACAGTAGCCCAGCCAGCTCTGCCATATCCGCGGGCGTCGGCGCCGCTTCGGCTGGACGGCTCGGCCGAACCACTGGCGCCTCGAGCGCAGAGGACAGCATATCCTCCGGCAACCCCAGCACCACAGGGCCGGGCCGTCCCGAGGCCGCCATATGAAACGCGCGGCTAACATATTCCGGCAGCCGCGCGGGATCGCTGACCACCTCGGCCCATTTGGCCAGCGAGCCAAACACGGCCCTGAGGTCGAACTCCTGGAACGCCTCACGGTCCTCCATATCGCGGCCCGGCAGACCGACAAACATGACGACGGGGATCGAGTCCTGTTGCGCGATGTGGATGCCAATCGAGGCATTGGTGGCCCCCGGCCCGCGGGTGACGAAGACGACACCCGGTTTGCCCGTGAGCCTGGCCTGGGCATCGGCCATCATGGCCGCGCCGGCCTCCTGCCGGCACACCACGGTTCGGATGCGGTTGCTGTCATAGAGCCCATCGAGCGCGGCCAGGTAGCTTTCGCCCGGCACGCAATAGACCGTGTCAACGCCCTCAGCCTCCAGCTGCTCGATCAAAACCCGGCCGGCGTGGCGCATGTGCAAAGCTCGCTGAACGGTGGCGATGGAATAGACACATCGTAAGTTGCGTCTATAGCATAGCGCGCGGCACTGACTACGGCTCGGCGCCAGAGGAGATCGGCACATGCGACGGCTGTTTTGGTTCGGATTGCTCGTCTTGATCGTGGGCCTGGCCGCCTTCTGGCTGCTGACCGCCCCGCAGCCGCTCGATGCCGCCGCGCTGCCACAAGGCTATCAGCCCGACGCCAAGAATGGCGAGAGCATGTTCAATGCCGGCGGCTGCGCCTCGTGCCATGCCAAGCCCGATGACGCCAAATGCGACAATCCGCACTACACCGACCACGCCGCCATGACCGGCGGGCGCTGCCTGAAGACGCCCTTCGGCATCTTCAACGTGCCCAATATCTCCAGCGACAAGGCGGACGGCATCGGCGCCTGGACCGATCTGCAGTTCGTCAACGCCTTGACGCGCGGCGTGACACCGTCGGGAGAGCACGACTATCCGGCCTTTCCGTACACTTCCTACGCCCACATGACAGTCGAAGATGTGCTGGATCTGAAGGCCTACCTTGCCACACTGCCGGCAGTTGCGGGTAAAGCGAAACCGCATGAGTTGCCGTTGCCATTGCAGTGGCGGCGGCTGCTGGGAGGCTGGAAGCTGCTGAACTTCGACAGCCGCCCCAACGTGTCCGATCCAAAGCAGAGCCCGGAGTGGAACCTCGGCGCCTACCTGGTGGCCGGTCCCGGGCACTGCGGCGAATGCCATACGTCACGCGACCCCCTGGGTGGACCGCGCACGTCCTTGCGTCTGGCCGGCGGACCGAATCCCGAAGGCAAAGGCTGGGTACCAAATCTCACGCAATCCAAAGCCGGGCTTGCGGCGTGGTCGAAGTCGGATATCGCGAGCTATCTGGGCACCGGCATTAAGCCAGACGGCGATACCGTTGGCGGGGCGATGGTGGCGGTCCAGGTGAACCTGTCCCTGCTGCCAGCCGCTGACCGCCTGGCGATTGCCGAATACTTGAAGTCGCTGGCTCCGCTGGAGAATCCGCGGCCGAGCGCGGCCAAGTAATCCGGGGAGACCCGGCCTGCGGCTGCACGAAAGCCCTTGCTTTTGATTTGGCGCTGGTCAAGTTTCGACGTCTCGACGCGCGCTGCACGTAGAGAGACCCCGTAGCTCAGCTGGATAGAGCATCGGTTTCCTAAACCGAGGGTCGCAGGTTCAAATCCTGCCGGGGTCGCC
>JAYUAJ010000479.1:0-16524 GCA_043741375.1 Hyphomicrobiaceae bacterium
CTATTCCGTCCACTCGACGAACTCATCGGGCAGTCGGCAATCTCGCCGCTCGATTTCCATCCTTCAGTCTGGGCCATGGGCAGCTGGCGCGGACAGCAGTACGGCGTGCCGATCTATTGCACGATCGAACTCTTGGCGGCGCGCTCGGACCTGTTCGAGCGCGACAAATATGACTATCCGACCACGTTCGATGAGACCGTCGAAGCCGCCCGGCACTATCACAATCCGGGCAAGGAGCGTTATGGTATCGCCTGGAATGGCGGCCGTGGCATGCCGATCGCCTCTACGTTCATGTTCCTCATGTCATGCTGCGGCGAGTCCATACTGAGCATACCGAAGGCGGGTTCGTTCTTCACCGTCGACAGTCTGCGAGGCGAACAACTTCGCCCAAAAATCCTGTCGAAGGCCGGGTTGCAAGTCCTCGACTACCTCCATCAACTGATTCCCTACTCACCGCCCAACATCCTGGACATGGACTGGGACAAGCGAACAACCGTGTTTCTCGAAGGTCACGCGGCCATGGCTTATTGCTGGACGGTTCGGGCTGCGAGATTTGAAACAGACGTTAATTCGGCGGTGAAACGCAAGGTCACTTACCTGCAACAGCCTCGCGGACCGGGCGGGGCCTCCAACAACCCGATCGGCGGGTTTTTGCTCTGTGTGCCGTTCAATTTGCCGGATGAGCGGGCGGAACTGGCGTTCCAGGCCATCGCCTGGATGACCTCACCGGAGGCTATGAAAGCAAGTGTGAAGAACGGTTTTCCAGTCGCCCCGCGCTTCAGCGTCGGCGCCGACCCCGAAGCGGCCAACACATCGCCAATCGTGACCGTCGTCGACCGGCTGGCCCGGCGCAATCTCCTGAAATCATGGCCAAGGCCACCCGTACCCGAGTACCGCCAGCTGGAAGCCATCATCGGCAACGAAATCCACCGGGCACTGGCTGGCGAAGTTACGGACCGGGAGGCACTGACGCGAGCCCAATCCGAGGCGGACGCGGTGATGCGGGCGGCTGGCTATTATTGACCGTCCCGCCGCTGTGCCTAAAGCCCGGCTTTGCGGCGCACCACTTCTGACAGCGCCGACCAATCCTTTTCGCCGCGTCCGCTGGCGAGGCCCTCAAGCATGTGATCGCGCAAAAGGCTGGCGAGCGGCAAAGGCATCTCGGCGCTATGCGCTGCGGCAAGCGCCAGACCCACATCCTTGAGGCCGAGCCGCATGGTGAATCCGGCCGGCTCGAACCGCTTATCGTTGATCAGGTCACTGTAGATCTTGAACGCGGGCGCGGCGAATAGCGTATTCGTCATAACTTCGGTGAACGCTCTGGGATCGACGCCGCCCTTTTCCATGAGCGCCGTCGCCTCCGAGAGCAGCTCAATCGTCGTCGCCAGCATGAAGTTGCCGCCGATCTTCAGCAGATGCGCCTGATGCGGCTCGGTTCCCACGCGCCAAGTCCTTTTTCCCATGGCTGAAAACAGCGGCTCCGCCTTGGCGAGCGCCGCCTCTGAGCCGCCGGCCACGATGTTGAGTTGTCCCGCCACCGCCACCTCGGCGCGGCCGAACACGGGCGCGCCGATATATTCGTGGCCGAGCGCGCGGTGCTTTTCGGCCAGCGCCTTCGAGGCGGCGACCGACACCGTCGCCATGTTGATGTGCAGGAGACCCTTGGGAGCGGCTGTGAGCGTCGCGTCGGTCAGCACGCCGCTGAGCGCGGAGTCGTCAGCGAGCATTGAGATGGCGACGCCCGGCGCCAGAGCCTCGGCCGGCGTGGCGGCAATGCGCGCGCCGAGCGCCGCGAGCTGCTCAGCCGGGGCCGGCGAGCGGTTCCAGACGGTTAACGTATGCCCAGCTTTGATAAGATTGGCGGCCATCGCCCGGCCCATAGTGCCGAGGCCGAGAAATCCAACATTCATGGAGCGTCCTTTCCGTGTTCCACCTTTTCCCGCGCCAACCGTCCGCGCTCGCGGGCGGCGAAGGTACGCTGGCTCATGCGGTCGAGGAGGGCAATCATCTCCGCCAGCTCTTTGCGCACCAGCCCTTGCGTGATGAACACCACGCGCGTGCGCGTGTCGGCATCCGGCCAGCGCTCAAGCCAGGTCATTGTGTGCAGCAGGTGTTGCGCGCCCTGGATGACCGCCGGTCGGCCCGGTTCCTCGATGATGTTGACGAGACCTTTTACCCGCAACAGCGACGGCCCCAGATTTTGGCCGATGCCGTCGAGCAGGAACTGCAATTCCGCGCGCGAGAGCGGATTGTCACGCACCAGGACGAAACTCTCGATTCCTCTGGCTGCAAAGTGCGGGCTCGCATGGTCGTGATCGTGGCCGTCGTGATCACGATGGCCATGATCGTGCGGACGCGCGTGCACGTCGGCGGCCAGCCACTTGCGCGGATCGGCTTTCGGATCGGCGGCATCGAAGCCGTCGGCCGTGAGGCGAGCGGCGATGGCGGCCGATGTGGTGTCGGCGGGCGCGATCTCCGCCGACGCATTGTGCCCGCGCAGCAAGACCGTGATGCGCGCCTGCGCAAACGCACGGTCGCCGGCAACCAGATCGAGTTTGCTGACGAGGATCGTGTCGGCTAGCGCCACCTGCCGCAGCGCCTCATCGTGCTCGGCGATGGTGCCCTCGAAGTTGACTGCATCGACCAGCGTGACTACCCGGGCGACGCGGAACAGCCCATCTAGCGTCGGCTCGGACAGAAACGCCTGCAATACGGGGCCAGGCTCGGCGAGCCCAGAAGTCTCGATGACGACGCGGTCGAAGTCCGGGATGTCGCCTCTCTGCCGCCTTTGGTAGAGATCATTCAGAGTGCTGATGAGGTCGCCACGCACGGTGCAACACAGGCAGCCGTTCTCGAGCACGACAACAGCGTCGCTGCTGGCGGCGAACAGCTGGTGGTCGAGGCCGACTTCGCCGAACTCGTTGACAACAACGACAGTGCGCTGCAGTTCCGGCGCCCTGAGACCAGCATTGATGAAGGTGGTCTTGCCGCTGCCGAGAAAGCCGGTGACCAACGTGACGGGGATGCGAGCTTTGGCGGTCATGTCGGCCCTCAAAACACCTCACAGCCGGGCAGGCCGCAGGAGATGAGCCGATCGGACGGGAAGTTGGTGATGATCTCGCAGCCGTCCTTTGTCACCACGACCTCTTCCTCGATGCGGGCAGCCCCGGACCCATCCTCGGCCCCCTTCCAAGTTTCCAGCGCAAACACCATGCCCTCCTTTAAAGGCTCGTTCTGGCCGCGGAAGCGCTTGGAAAAGATCGGGCGCTCCCAGAGCGACAGGCCGACGCCGTGGCCGTACTGGAGCAGGAACGCCTCTTCCTCGTCGCGGTATCCGAATTCGTGCGCGTCGGGCCAGACTGCGGCCACCTCGTCTGGCGTCACGCCTGGCTTGATCATGTCGATCGACGCGCTGATCCACTTGGACGCTGTCTCGTAGGCGTCGATCTGGTGCTTGTTCGGCTCGCCGCACATGAATGTGCGGTAGTAGCAGGTGCGGTATCCATTGTAGCTGTGCATGATGTCGAGGAAGATCATGTCGCCCGGCTGGATCATCCGATCACTGAAGGTGTGCGAGTGCGGGCGCCCGCGCCGGCCAGAGACGGAGTTCACGCATTCGACGCGCTCAGAGCCCATCCGGAAAAGGCGGTCGTTGGCGATAGCGACCAGCTCGTTTTCCTTCGTACCCGGACGGATAGCGCGGGCGATGTCGACATAGGTGGCGTCAACCATGGCTGCGGCCATCTTCAAAAGTTCGATCTCGTCCGCAGTCTTGACCTCGCGGGCATCGAGCAGCGCCTGCTGGCCATCGACGACTTCGATGCCCTCGGCCTCGAGAGCCCGGAGCATGCCCAGCTCCATGATGTCGATGCCCAGCGGCTCCTTGTCGATTCCGTACTTGACCAGCGCCTTCTTGATCTGCCGGGCGAAGTCGCGCTGCACGTTGAGGCCGGGCGGGAGGGCGCCCTGCATGGTCGTAATCGGCGCAGCCACATTGTCGGCGATCCAAGGCGAAGAAATGCGTTTTGCTGGCGGGGCCGGGTCCCAGAGGAACGGCTTGCCTTCGGCCGGGCACAGCGCGTAGCGAAAGAACTTGTCGCGCGCCCACTCGCCGATATGTGTCGCCGTCACATAGCGGATGTTGTCGAAGTTGAAGCACAGCACGGCGCCGAGGCCAGCGAACTTGACGGCCTTTTGCGCACGCGCGAGGCGGTCCTTGGATAGCCGCGAATAATCGACGCCCTGCTCCCAGTCTTTGGCCATCGCGCCCCAAGAGGCTGTTGATTGCGGGCGGTTGTACTTCATGACGGTCTCCCGGTGCTTATGTCTTCGGCCCAGTCGCGGGTCTCGATGATAGATTTCAGTTTCGACAGAAAGGCTGCGGAGTAGGCGCCATCAAAGGCACGATGATCGAAGCTCTGTCCGAGTATGCCCATCAGCCGCGCACTGACGAAGTCGCCCTCGGCCGTCGCCACCACGGCAGGCCGCTTGCGGATGGCGTCTACGGAGAGGATCGCCACCTGCGGCGCGTTGATGATCGGTGTTGTGAACAGCGTGCCGAAGGCGCCGTTGTTGCTGATGGAGTAAGTGCCACCTGACAGATCGTCGGCGCTAAGCTTGCCGGAGCGGGCCTTGTCGGCGACGCGGGCGATGGCCTTGGCGAGGCCCAGGGTCGTGAGGTCGCTCGCGTCGCGCACCACCGGCACAACAACGCCGTTGTGGTTGAGGTCGACGGCGAAGCCCAAATGAATGTCGCGCGAAACGTTGAGCGCCTTGCCATCGAAGCGGGCATTTACCTGCGGGAAGGCGGCCATGGCCATGCAGACGGCGCGGGCGATGAAGGGCAGGTAGGTCAGCGATACGCCCGTCTCGGCCTTGAAGCGCTCCTTGGCTGCGGCGCGCGCTTCCTCGACGTGGGTGAAATCTACCTCCACGGCCTGGAACACGTGCGGAATGGTTCGCCAGTTCTCGGCAAGTCGATCGGCCGTCCGTTGGCGGATGGTATTGAGCGTGACGATCTCGCCTGAGAGCACCGGCTGTTGGGGCACCACTGGCGGCACTATCCGCATCGGCATGCCACCAGCCAGGACGGAGGTCAAAAGCTTATCGATCTGTTGGCGGTCGATCCGGCGTATGTCCTGGCATGCGGCTGCTTCCGCCAGCGCTTGCGGCTCAATGCCCTTTTCTGCTGCGAGCCGGCGCGCGAGTGGACTGAGGCGCACGCCATTGGCCGATTTCGCCTTTCCGAAATTGCCGAGCGGCGTTGCAACCTCTTCATAAGCTGAACGCATGTGGGCGGCAGCAACTTTTGCTGGAGCGACCTGTGACAGCTGTGATGCCGCTGGCTTGGCTGCTTCCCCACCGAGCACTGCCACCACCGTGCCGACTTTAGCCGTGACTCCATCGCCAACTCGAATCTCGCTCAGCGTGCCATTGGAGATAGCCTCGACTTCCACCGTGACCTTGTCGGTCTCGACTTCGAACAGCCGGTCGCCGGCCTTCACACTGTCGCCGAGGCGCTTGAACCAGGTGAGAATCTTGCCCTCGGCGACCGTCTCGCCAAGCTGCGGCATGATGATGTCGGAGCTCATCCGCGCGCCCCGTTCATGACCCGCGCTATGCGCTCGACGATGCGGGCCGGCGTTGGCAGCGCCAGATCTTCGAGGTTGTCGGCGGCGGGCAGCGGAATGTGCGGCGTCGTAATGCGCACGATGGGGCCGTCCAGATCCCAAAACACTTCGTCGGCGACGATGGAGACAATCTCGGCGCCCCAGCCGCACAGCCGCGGGTTTTCTTCGACCGTGAACAGGCGGCCCGTTTTCACCACCGAACCGAGGATGGTCTGCGTATCGAGCGGCACCAACGAGCGGACGTCGATGACTTCGGCGTCGATGCCGTGCTCGGTCGCCAGCTTCTGCGCGGCTTCGAGGGCACGGGGCACCATCATGGCGAGAGCAACAATCGTGCAATCTCTCCCCGGCCGCAGGATTCTCGCCGTGCCAAGACGATCAACAATCTCGCCGTCCGGCACCTCGCCCTTGGTTGAATACAGGCCCTTGTGCTCGTGGAATATCACTGGATCGGGATCGCGCACGGCCGCGGCCATCAGTCCGATCACGTCGGCGGGCGAGGAAGGTGCCACCACCTTCAGTCCCGGGATCATCATGGTCCAATTCTCGACCGACTGCGAGTGCTGGGCGCCGAAGCGCACGCCCGCGCCGTTGCCGGTGCGGATGACGAGGGGGCAACCGAGCTGGCCATTCGTCATGTAGCGCATCTTCGGGATTTCGTTGGCGATGAAGTCGAAGCAAACGGCGATGAAGTCCGAAAACATGATCTCTGCGATAGGCCTGAGGCCAGTCATTGCCGCACCCATGGCGGCGCCGAGAATTGCCTGTTCCGAGATTGGCGTGTCGCGCACGCGCTTAGGGCCAAACTCTTCGAGCAGCCCGACGGTGGCCTTGAACACGCCGCCGGCTGCAGCGACGTCCTCGCCGAGGAAGACGACATTGTTATCACGCCGCATCTCTTGCGCGATGCCACGCGTCACGGCCTCCCGATAACTCAGTTCCGCCATGTCCAGCCTCCATCTGCATAAACATCGGCGGTGAGCAGGCTCTCGGACGCTGGCGGGGCGGCCTTGCAGAGCGCCGTTGCCTCATCCACTTTGCGCATGCTCTCAGCATCCACAGCGGCAATGGCGTCGGCACCGAAGCCAAATTCTTTGAGGCGGGCACGGTAGATCGTGATAGGGTCGCGTTCCTTCCAACGTTCGAGTTCACCGGCCGGCCGGTACTTGCCAGGGTCGGCGCGGGAATGGCCAGAATGGCGGTAGGTCAGGCACTCGATCAGGGAGGGCCCTCGGCCAGCCCGAGCCTTTGCATAAGCCTCGTTCGCAGTCCGGTAGACTACGTCGGCATCATTGCCATCGATGAGAATGCGCGGCAGTCCGTAGGCGGATGCCCGGTCTGCGGCGGGCTGCGGTACGGCCGTCACATCACCGATGGGCGTGTACTCCATATAAAGGTTGTTCTCGCACACGAAGACGACCGGCAGCTTCCACACCACGGCAAAGTTCAGCGCCTCATGAAAAGCACCGATGTTTGTGGTGCCGTCCCCAAAGAAGCAAACCGTAACGTCGTCCTGCCCAAGATACTGCGCCCGCCAGGCCGAGCCGCAGGCGATGCACAAATGCGCGCCAATGATGGCATAGCTGCCTAGCACATTGTGCTCAGCCGAAGTGAGGTGCATGGAGCCGCCCTTGCCGCGCATCAGGCCGTTGTCGCGCAGCATCAGCTCGCCCAGCACTCTTTCCATAGGAACGCCACGCGCCAGCGTATGGGCATGGCCGCGGTAGGTGCATAAAGTTTTGTCGGTGGGCTTCATCGCCGCCGCGAAGCCTGCCGCAATGGCCTCCTGCCCAAGGGACAAGTGACTGGTGCCCTTTACCAAGTTCTGCAGGAACAGATCATGGGCCCGCTTCTCGCAATCGCGGATCTCCACCTGCAAGCGGTAGAGTTCTTGGCGGACGCTCGACCCAATGTCGTCGTTGGTGTTTGAACCTGGCTCGTCGAGCGGCACCATTCTCCAGATATCCTAGTAACTCAGTGGTTCCATCGACTATGCAAGTGCAGAGGATCATGCAGAGGTTCAAACATGTTCAAAATGAACATTCGGGTTGGACGCCCCCGCTATCCTGTCTTCTGATGCATGCTGGCACCATTGATCCTTGGGTTAGCAGCGACGGCGAACTTAATATCCATTTTGGACAAATCCGATCGAAGCGGCAAGCCTCGGCTCGATAGTATTCGATTAGGCTGGAAGGGTCGTGGGTCGCGGCCTTGAACCATTACGCGCGGTGCGGCGATGGCTTGTTTCCGGCAAACGGATCACGCCATGCCGGGGATAAGGGCGGGTTATGAGCAACGCAAACAGAGCGCTTATCGTAGGGGCGACCGGGTTGTCCGGCAGCTACGCGGGCCAGCACCTGAAAAAGCAGGGCTGGGACGTTGTGACGGCTTCCCGCAGCGCCGCCGATCTGCCGTGGTCCGACAGACATATCGCCGTTGATCTCGAAAACGCATCGACTGCCAAGACGGCGCTAGCCGCCGCTTCGGACGTGACCCATGTGTTCTTTTGCACGTGGTCGCGGCAGAAGAACGAAGAAGAGAACGTCCGAGTCAATGCGGGCATGATCCGAAACCTGTTTGACGGTGTGGCCAACGCCCCCATCCGGCATGTCGCGCTGGTCACCGGCTTGAAGCATTATCTCGGTTCTTTCGACGACTACGCAAAGTCAAAGCCGTACACGCCATTTTTGGAGAGCAGCGGCCGGCTGCCAGGCCTGAACTTCTACTATGCACAAGAAGACGTGCTGTTTGAGATGGCTAGTAAACGCGGTTTTGGTTGGTCGGTTCACCGTCCGCATACGATGATCGGCATGGTCATCGGCAACGCCATGAACATGGCAGTGACGCTGGCCGTCTATGCATCGATCTGCAAACACACCGGCCGGCCGTTCGTGTATCCAGGCTCGCCCGAGCAGTATAACGCGGTCGCCGACGTGACCGATGCGCGACTGCTGGCGGAGCAGCTGCATTGGGTGGCGACCACCCCAGCAGCCGCCAACATGCCTTTCAACACCGTGAATGGCGACGTGTTCCGGTGGACGTGGCTCTGGCAGCAGATCGCGGGATATTTCGGCCTTGAGGCGGGTAAGTATCCTGGCGGTCCGACGCCGTTGGAACAGCAGATGGCCAATGCACCAGCGATCTGGTCCGAGATTGTCGCTAAGCACAATCTGCAGAATATCTCTGTAAATACGCTGGCGTCCTGGTGGCACAGCGACGCCGATCTTGGCCGGACGGTGGAATGCTTCACTGACATGACCAACAGCCGGACACTCGGCTTTACCGCCTACCAGCAGACGACTCGTAGCTTCTTTGACGTGTTCGACGAATTGCGCGCGAAGCGGATCATTCCCTCCTGATGCTTGGCGTACTGAGCTTTGAGCCTACACGGACATCACCGCAGATGAGTAAGCCAGTCGGTATCGCCCTCATCGGAATGGGCTGGTGGGGCAAGAAAATGCTCGACGTGCTTGGCGCGGCGCCAGCGGACATCCGCGTGGTGCGCGCGGTTGAGCCGAATATCGAGTCGGTGCGCGCTCTCTGCGCTGCCAAAAATGTTCCGCTCTCGGCCGATTACGCGGACGCGCTGGCCGACCAGGCCGTGGAAGCGGTCGTTCTGGCAACGCCTCACTCGCTCCATGGCGCGCAGATCGAAGCTGCCGTCACGGCTAAAAAACATGTCTTCTGCGAAAAGCCGCTGGCCTTGACCAAAGCGGGCGCCGAGACCGCCGTACGGCTCTGCCGCGAGGCCAACCTAGTGCTCGGGATGGGGCATGAACGGCGCTGGGAGCCCCCGATCGCCGACCTGCTGGCCAAGGCCGACGCCGGGACGCTTGGGCGCATCCATCAGATCGAGGCCAACTTCAGTCACGATAAGTTCCTGGCGCTCGACCGGAACAACTGGCGCCTGAAGGCCGAGAACGCGCCGGCTGGCGGCATGACGGCGACGGGCATCCATTTGCTGGATTTGTCAGTCCGGCTGCTTGGCCCGGCAGAAAGCGTGCTGTGTATCTGCGAACAACTGTCGTCGGACCTGCCACAGGGGGACACCGTGGCAGCCTATGTGAAGTTCAGGGGCGGCGGTACTTCTTACGTTTCGGCCTCGCTCGCCAATCCCTTCGTGTCGCGCTTTGCAGTTTATGGTTCGAAGGGCTGGATCGACATTCGCGACAAGGCGCATGTGGAAGCGCCGGACGGCTGGATTGTGATGTCAGCAATGACGGGCGGGACGATCAAGACCGTCGAGGTTCCTCCGGCCGAGCCAGTTAAGGACAACCTCGTTGCCTTCGCGCGCGCCGTGCGCGGCACCGAAACGTATCCCATAACTGCAGCACACTTGGTCGATAACATTGCTCTGCTCGAGGCGGTTTTCGCTTCGGCCAAGAGCGGCAAGATTGAAGCCGTGGCCTAATCAGCCGAAAACGGATCTAGGGAGAGAACCTTGATGAAAGCCCTGATGTTCGTGGAGCCGAAGAAGCCGGTCGTGGCGCAGGTCGCGGTTCCCACGATGAACGACAACGAAGTGATGATCCGGTCACGCCGGGTCGGCATCTGTCACTCCGACTACGAACTTCTGGCCGGTCAGTACATCATTCCGATCTCCTACCCGGTGACGCCCGGCCACGAATGGGTGGGTGAAGTCATTGAGGTCGGAAAAAACGTGAAGGGCCTGTCACGCGGCGACCGGGTCGTGGGCGAATGCGTGATCAAGACCCCGGAGCGCATCCACCATTTCGGCTTCTCGATGGACGGCGCCAACCGTGAGTACTTCACCGCCCGGCCCGAGTGGCTGCACAAGCTGCCCGACGCGGTGAGCGACGCCAAGGGCTCAATGATCGAACCGTTCACCTGCGGCTACTACGCCATCATGCGTAATGGCGGAACCAACGCCGCGCAGACTGTGGTTGTCTCGGGCGGCGGGACCATCGGTCTCGTAACGGCGGCGGCGGCCATCGGCATGGGCGCCCGAGTGGTCGTGGTCGACCCGGTGCCGCTGCGCCGGGACGTGGCGATGAGATTGGGCGCCGAGGCGACTGTCGATCCTTCGGCTGGGGATCCGATCGAAGCGGTTCAGGACTTGACGAAGGGCGGCGGGGACCTCGTCGTCGAAGCGTCCGGGCACGCCGCATCTCTGGCCAACGTCTTCGAGTATGCCCGTCCAGAGGGCCGGGTCTCCATGGTCGGCATCAACATCGGGCAAAAAATCCCGATCGATCTCGGCAAGATCCAGATGAAAGACTTAACCGTGCGCGGATGTATCGGATCGCCAGGCGTCTGGCCGGCCGCCATCCGCTTCCTCGAGCGGACCGGTATCGACCTGTCGCCGATTCAGACGCATACGTTCCCTTTGGACGACGCCATTCAGGCGTTCGAGCTGGGCAAGAAGCCGGCGGAAGCCGTCAAGGTTACGCTGGAGATCGCTTGATTGATCCGTGAACATTGGGCGGCCCGCGTGAGTAATGACGCATGACAGCGACCGGCGAGATGTCAGGCATTCGACCGATGCCGCGACGGGCCCTGCCCTTCTCGAAGGAACTCCTCACGGTCGTCATTTCGACGGTGGCTCTCATCGTTTTGTGCCGGGTGTTCGCGCCGTCGAGCGTGTCCTGGGGCGCCCTGTCAGGCAGCCTGCCGTTCGCGGCCATCATCGCCATCGTCGGTCTCGGGCAGCTGCTTGTGGTGCAGCAGGGAGGCTTCGATCTTTCCTTAGCTGGCGCCGTCTCCCTCGCCGTCGTCACGGCGACTCACGAGGCGCATCAGGACAACGGACTGCTCCCTTATGCCGTGCTCCTTGCGATCGGCTTCGCGCTGGCGGCAGGCATTGCGAACGGGATTCTGATCGCCATTTTCCGGCTCAACGCCATCATCGCAACGATAGGGATGAACGCCCTGCTCTATGGCGGGGTGTTTGCGGTCTGCGGTGGCACGCCGTCGATCACGACCACCAGTCTCGCCACCTTGGCTGGCGGCGAGACTCTGGGTTTGCCAAACTCCGTCTACTTTGCGCTGGCCGCCTTGCTGGTGGTGTCTATCGTTTTGAAGAAGACAGTGGCAGGACGGCGGTTCGAGGCGATCGGCGCCAATCCGTTGGCTGCTCGGGCTGTCGGGCTGCACGTGCAGCGCTACCAGCTGATGGCCTACGTCTTTGCCCAGCTGCTCTATTGCATGGCGGGCGTGCTCATCGCCGGCATCACCCGCGAGCCGACGGCATTCCAGGGCGATTCCCTGCTCCTGCCGTCCGTTGCCGTGGTGGTCCTTGGTGGAACCTCGCTTCTTGGCGGCCGGGGTTTTCCGATCGCGACCGTCCTCGCGGCGTTTTTCCTCAATCAATTGAGCCAGTTCGCGCTCGCGGTGGGCGTGCCCTATTCGGCTCAAACCATCATCCAGGCTTTGGCCCTGGGTTTTGGGATCGGTGTCTACTCTGTCCGCTGGGACAGCAGACGCAAACAACCACACCAAGCAGTCAACCAAGGAGGATAGAATGGTTTACTCGTCTCTCAAACTGGCGCTCGCTATGGCGACGGCAGTTCTGGCACTGGGAAGCGCATCGCTGGCCCAGGCCGAGGTACCGTCGTGGTGCGGCCCGAAGAAGGCCTCGTTGGCCTTACTCGACGGCTACGGCGGTAACAGCTGGCGCCAGGTGACGACGGCGTCCGGCAAGCAAACATCCGAACTTTGCCCCAGTATCACCAAGTATGAGTATGCCGATGGCAACGGCGACACGCAGAAGTCGATCTCCGACATCAAGGGCATTGCCGCAAAGGGTATCGATGCTCTCGTGGTGTTCGGCGATGCCGGTCCCGCCGTGTTGCCTGCGATCACCAGCGTCTTCAAGTCGGGCAAGGTGATCGTGCCCTACCGCGTCAACGTCGGTGGTGAGGAAGGCAAGAACTACACGAAGTTCATCGGGTCTTCGTTCGTGGACGACGGCGTATCGTGGGGCAACTGGATCAAGAGCGTTCTGCCCAAAGGCGGCAACGTGCTGTTCCTCTCTGGACCTGCCGGCAACAGCCAGGGCCTCGACGAGCTCAAGGGCCTGAAGCAGGTGCTCGGCGCGGAGTTCAAGTTCCTGAACTCCGATCCGTTCGATGTCACGAACTGGGATCCCGCCCTGACGCAGAAAGTTCTGACGGCTGAGATCGCCAAGAATGACAAGATCGACGTCATCGTTTCCGACTTCGGCCCGTCGCTCGTTGGCGCGCTGCCGCTCTTTGGCAAGTCCGGTCGTTCGATCCCGGCTCTGGCCACCTCCGACGGCAACTCGCTCGGATGCTTCTGGACCGATGTCCAAAAAGACAATCCGGACTTCAAGCTGTTCACTGTCGCAACCGGCAACGACAATGTGCGCTTGGCGGTGGAGTGGGCTGTCGCCAAGGTGACGGGCGGCGTGGACCCGACCGACAACATCTTCAAGGCGCCTGTCTTTGAAGATTCCGTGTCAGGCAAGCCGCACCCCGTGCAGTGCCATAAGGACCTGCCGGGCGCCATCTACCTGTCGTCCGAACTGCCTGCTGCAGATCAAGCAAAGGCCGTCGGCAAATAATCGAACAATCTGACACCGCCCCGGAGGGAGAAATCTCTCCGGGGCACTCCTATCATTGAGGCCCGTAGAGTGGCAGCAGATTCGGCAATAGCGGAGGTGAAAGCGCCAACGGGCGGCGGCGTAACCATTCAGCTGTCGAACATCTCGAAATTCTATTCCGGCGTTGCAGCCCTGCGCGATGTTAGCGTCGAGTTCTTCGCCGGCGAAGTCCACGCGATTCTCGGCGAGAACGGCGCTGGCAAATCGACGCTCATGAGTGTCATCTCCGGGACGATCCAGCCGGACGTCGGCGAAATCATCTTTGAGGGCGCTAAGATTTCGCAAATGTCGCCGGAGATCGCGAAGTCTCTGGGCATTGCGATCTCCTTCCAGCACCCCGCGGTTCTCGATGACCTCTCGGTGCTAGAGAACCTGCAGGTTGCGCTTCCCCCTTCGCTGTTTGCCGCCAAATCCGCGCAAGTTGTCGCCAAGGACATGCTGGATACGGTGGGCCTCGGTGTGCCCCTGAGCACCCGCGCCGATGCGCTTACCGTCGCACAGAAACACCTGCTCGAAATTGCCAAGGCGCTGGCAATCGAACCGAAGGTTCTGATCCTGGACGAGCCGACCGCCTCGCTCGACCAGGATGCGACCGATATGCTTTTCCGCCGCGTTAGAGACGTCGTGAAAACCGGGACGTCGGTCATCTACATCACGCACCGCCTGGCCGAAATCCGCCAGATCGCCGACCGGGTCACCGTGCTTCGCGACGGCAAGGTCCGGGGCTCGGGGTTGGTCGATCAGATCGGCAATGCCGAACTCCTGGCCATGATCGTCGGCCGGACACTTGGGTCGACATTCCCGCCAAAGCCCAAAGGCCTTGCACAGGACGTCAACCTGTCCGTCGCGTCCCTGAGCGGCCAGGGCTTTAAGGACGTATGCTTTGACGTAGCGCGGGGGCAGATCATCGGCGTCGCCGGTGTGGCCGGCAACGGCCAGTCGGAGTTGATGCGCGCTCTTGCAGGATTGCAGTCCTCCCAAGGCACGATTAGCCTTGGTGGGCGCGCCATTAGCCATAGGGAGCTCCCGCAACGAGCCGCCTTCATGCCGTCCGATCGGCACACGGAGGGTCTGGCTGCGGGACTCACGGTGCGCGAGAATGCTTCATTCGCCGCGTTGGAGCGCTTTTCCGTGTTCGGGATCATGAGCCGGAAGAAAGAACAAGACCTGGTTGGGACGACGTTCAAATCGCTGGCAGTGAAAACGCCGAGCGTCGAGGCGCCGATCCTGTCCTTGTCGGGCGGCAATCAGCAGAAGGTCGTGATGTCGCGAGCGCTGCTTTCGCAGCCCGACCTGATCGTCGCCGACGAGCCTACGCAGGGCGTCGATGTCGGGGCGCGCGCCGAGATCTATCGTATCCTGCGCGAGGTTTCGAACTCCGGCAAGCCGGTGATCGTGAATTCGTCCGACGCCGCCGAACTCGAGGGGCTGTGCGACAAGGTCGTCGTGCTATCGCGCGGGCGCATTGTCGAAACGCTGACCGGCGCTGACATAACCGAAGCCAAGATCGTCGCCGCGGCCGTGCATGCCACCCATACCGGGGACACCGGATCGGTGGACAGCGCGCGCGCAGGCCTCGGAGGCTGGCGCCAGTTTCTGCAGTCGGACAATGCGCCGGCCGTTCCCTTGGCTCTCGTCACCGCTCTGCTCGGGCTCTATGTCCAAAGCCAGAACGCAAACTTCCTCTCGGTCTTCAACATCTACAACATCCTGATGCTGGCGACGGCGCTGGGCTTCATCGCGCTCGGTCAGACGGTCGCCCTGTTGATGGGCGGCATCGATTTGTCGGTCGGACCGCTTGCCGGATTTCTGGTCGTGGTCGCCTCCTTCTTCATCAACGACGGCCAGACACCTGCAATGATCGCCATAGGTTTCGCGTTGATGTTCGGTGGCGCCCTCCTGGTCGGCGCCGTCAACGGACTGCTGATCAGGTTCGCGAACTTCACGCCAATCGCCGCGACGCTGGCCATGTATATCGGCCTTCAAGGCATGAGTTTCCTGCTCCGAAACGCGCCGGACGGTTACATCAACTCGACCGTTACCGATTGGATCACTTGGCAGTGGGGACCCATCCCCGCCGCCTTCGTCGTCCTTGTCGCCTTCGCCATTGCCGGCGAATACGTGCTGCGCAAGCAGCGGCCGGGCTGGCAGCTGCGGGCGACCGGCTCGAACGAGGAATCGGCCCGCCGCATCGGCATCCGTATCAATCGCACCTATGTTGCGGGCTACATCGTGTGTTCGCTGCTGACGTCCGTGGGCGCCATCATGCTGTATGCGCAAATCGGAGTTGGCGATCCCCGGCAGGGCATCAACTATACGCTGTCGAGCATCACCGCAGTCGTTCTCGGGGGCACGAGCCTGCGCGGTGGGCGCGGCACCTTCATCGGTTCGCTACTGGGCGCGGTGTTGTTGACGGAGGTGCTGAATGCCGTGTCGTTCCTCGGCTTCACGCAGACCTACCAATTCGTGTTCCAAGGCGCGCTCATCGTTATTTCTGCGCTAATCTACTCTGCAGTCCGTGGGCGGGAGTCGGCCTGATCGGCCGTGGCCTCGCCCGTATTCGATTCACGTCCCAGTAGGAGGACCCTATGGCGGAACATATCTACGGTATGCATCACATCGGCATCACCGTGCCTAATATCGAGCAGAGTATAGCCTTCTTCGAGGCCGTCTTTGGCGCTGTGACGGTGTTCCGCACCGGCCCTTTCAATGTCGACGACGCCTTCATGCAGCGAAAGCTGGGCGCCGCGCCACACAGCCGTATCCGCGATCTTGTCTTCCTGCGTTGCGGTACCGGCACCAGCGTTGAACTCTTCGAATACTCCGGGGAGGACAGCACGGCGCGCCCCAGGCGCAACTCCGAAGTCGGCGGCACCCACATCTGCTTCGAAGTCGAGGACGTCTTTGCCTCCGCCGATCGGCTGCGGGCCGAAGGCATTGAATTGCTTGAAGGCCCAAACACCGTCGAAGAAGGTCCGCTCGCAGGCTTCAGCTGGATCTATTTCAACGCGCCCTGGGGCCAGTCCCTCGAGATCGCCAGCTTCGAAAAACTCGGCTACGAGAAGGATTCGCCGCACCGCTTGTGGCGGGCAAAACCATAAAGGGGGCATAGACGGACGTTGTCCGCTGCAAAACACCGGGTTCATCTATTTCCTGATTTCTGCACCTATGTCGATCGAGACCCTGGCGTCGAAATCGCTGAGAGGATCAATGTCTACAGTGTGACGCGATACTCCGATCACCGGTGTGGCCGATCGTTTCCAGTTTGCCGGCCACGGAAAGGCACGCTGGAAGGGGCCGTTATCGGCAGTT
>JAYUAJ010000480.1:0-7373 GCA_043741375.1 Hyphomicrobiaceae bacterium
CCCCCACCCCCGCCCCTCCCCGCAAAGGGGGAGGGGAGTTCATCCGAGCAAGTTCGAAGACCACCGCTCACGGCACTGACGAAATTCTAGGGACTCAAGGAGATCCAAAAATGTACGCATTCGATTATGTCCGTCCCGTCTCACTCGCCGACGCCGTCAAGGCGTTTGGCGCCAGCGAGGAGAACCGGGTTCTGGCCGGCGGCCAGACCCTGATCCCGACCATGAAGCAGCGTCTGGCCATGCCGGCTATGCTGATTGATCTCGCGGGCGTCGCTGAGCTGAAAGGCGTTTCGCGCGACGGCAACTCCGTCACCATCGGCGCCATGACCACGCACGCGGCCGTGGCGGCCAACGCGGACGTACGCGCCGCCATCCCGGCGCTGGCGGCGCTGGCCGGCGGCATTGGCGATCCGCATGTGCGGCACGCCGGCACCATCGGCGGCTCGGTCGCCAACAACGATCCGGCTGCCGATTATCCGGCCGCCGTATTGGGCCTGGGCGCCACCATCATCACCACGGCGCGCGAGATCCCGGCCGACAGCTTCTTCACCGGGCTGTTCCGCACCGCGCTGCAACCGGGCGAGCTGATCAAGGCGATCCGCTTCCCCGTGCCCCAGAAGGCCGGCTACTCGAAGTTCGAGCAGCGCGCCTCGCGCTATGCCCTGATCGGCGTGTTCGTCGCGCAGACCGCGGCGGGCGTACGCGTGGCCGTGACCGGTTCGGGCGCATCCGGCGTGTTCCGTTCGGCCCCACTAGAGGCGGCGCTGGCCAAGGGATTTTCCGTCGATTCTTTGAAGGGCGCGATGGTTCCCGCCACTGGTCTGCTTGCCGACATCCACGGCGGTGCCGACTACCGGGCATCGGTGATCCCGGTGATCGCCGAACGCGCGGTGGCGGCGGCGAAGTAAGCAGCGGCCGCAACTGGCGTAGGATGGTGTTGAGCCTTTTCGCAAAGCCCACCGTTGCACGACGGCTCGAAGAGGTGGGCTTTGCGAAAAGCTCAGCCCACCCTACGTTTTTTGTCGAGTTTTTCGGCCGTCCCGTCGGATTCAGGAAGTCCGTCGGATTCAGGAAGTTCGGAAGACCTCATCCCACGCTGCGTTTTGAAGCAATCTGACGCCGTGGAAGATGATGATCACCTCGCCCTGCGCCACTCCCCGCTGGCCCGCCCCTTGCCGGCAACGCCCGATAGCCCCAAATAGTTTGACAACTTGCCCCGGTCCGGGCGACCTCTCGACGCAGATTCGGTGGTTCGGCTGCGCCCACAGGCGGCGCGCCGCGTGAAGGATTGTTCCATGACTCGACAGCCCGCCAACGAGGCGTTTCTGAACTCCTCGTTTCTCTATGGAGCGAACGCCCCGTACATCGAAGACCTCTATGCCGCCTACCGGGAAAATCCCAACAAAGTCAACGAGGAGTGGCGGCGCTTTTTCCTGGCGCTGAAGGACGACAAGGCGGCTGGCAGCTCTGATCACGGGCCATCCTGGCAGCGCAACGGTGTTTCGCGGCCGAACGGCCCGGAGGCCGAGATCGTCAGCGCGCTTTCGGGCGACTGGGGATTGCCGGAGCGGCATATCTCGCAGCGCATCCAGGAGCGCGCCCAGACCAATGGCGTCGAGCTGTCGCCGACCCTGGCCCTGCGCGCCACCCAGGACTCGATCCGCGCCATCAATCTCATCCGCTCCTATCGCGTGACTGGGCATCTGGAGGCGGACCTCGACCCGCTTGGCCTGGCCGAGCGCAAGGAGCACCCGGAGCTGCGACCGCTGACCTGGGGCTTTACCGACAGCGACTGGGACCGCCCGATCTTCATCGACAACGTGTTGCCGGAGGTGGAAATCGCCTCGGTGCGCCAGATCATGGAGATCCTGCGCGCCACCTATTGCGGGCACATCGGCGTTGAGTACATGCACATCACCGAGCTGGGCGAGCGGCGCTGGATCCAGCGCCGCGTGGAAGGCAAGGAGGTGAAGTTCACGCCGCGCGGAAAGATCGCGATCCTGAACAAGCTGATCGAGGCCGAGACCTTCGAGAAATTCTGCGACGTCAAATATACCGGCACCAAGCGCTTCGGGCTCGACGGCGCGGAGGCAACCATTCCGGCGCTGGAGCAGATCATCAAGCGCGGCGGCGCGCTTGGCGTGAAAGAGATCATCATTGGCATGGCGCACCGCGGCCGGCTGAACGTGCTCGGCAATGTCATGGGCAAGCCGCTGCGCGCCATCTTCAACGAGTTCAAGGGCGGCTCCTCCAAGCCGCAGGACGTTGAAGGCTCGGGCGACGTCAAATACCACCTCGGCGCGTCGTCGGACCGCGCGTTTGATGACAACACTGTGCATCTGTCGTTGACGGCGAACCCGTCGCATCTGGAGATCGTCGACCCCGTCGTGCTCGGCAAGGTGCGCGCCAAGCAGGACCAGCTAGGTGACAAAAAACGCGAAATGGCAATGCCGCTGCTGATCCACGGCGATGCAGCCTTCGCGGGACAGGGCGTGGTCGCCGAGTGCTTTGGCCTTTCAGGGCTGCGCGGCCACCGTACCGGCGGCTCGATCCATTTCATCATCAATAACCAGATCGGCTTCACTACCGCGCCGCGCTTCGCCCGCTCCTCGCCCTATCCGTCCGACGTCGCCCGTATGATCCAGGCGCCGATCTTCCATGTGAACGGCGACGATCCGGAAGCCGTCGTGCACGTCGCGAAAATCGCGACCGAGTTCCGCCAGCGCTATCACAAGCCCGTCGTCATCGACATGTTCTGCTACCGCAAGCACGGCCACAACGAGGGCGACGAGCCATCCTTCACACAGCCGCTGATGTATGAGCGCATCAGGTCGCACACGTCGGTGGTGTCGCTGTATTCCAAGGCGCTGGAAGAGCAGGGCGTTCTTTCCGCCGCCGAAATCGACAAAATGGGCGCGGATGTTCGCGCGCATCTGGACGGCGAGCTGGCGCTGGCCGATGGCTACAAGCCCAACAAGGCCGATTGGCTGGACGGCAAGTGGTCGACAATGCAGATCGCCGAGCAGGGCGAGCGGCGTGGAAAGACCGGCGTCGAGATCGATGTCCTGAAGGACGTCGGCAAGCGCGCTAGCACAGTGCAGAACGGCTTTGCTTTGCATAAGACGCTGGACAAACTGATGCAGCGCCGAGGGGAGATGGTCGAGACCGGCAAAGGTATTGACTGGTCGATGGCCGAGGCGCTGGCCTATGGTACACTGGTGCGGGAGAAATTCGGGGTACGCCTCTCGGGCCAGGACGTGGAGCGCGGCACGTTCTCGCAGCGCCACGCGGTGCTGGTCGATCAGAAGACGGAGAAACGTTGGACGCCGCTGAAACACGTTTCGGCCGACCAGGGGAAATTCGAGATCATCAACTCGATGCTCTCGGAGGAAGCCGTGCTCGGCTTCGAATATGGCTACAGCCTCGCCGAGCCGAAAACGCTGGTGCTGTGGGAAGCGCAGTTCGGCGATTTCGCCAACGGCGCGCAAGTGGTGATCGACCAGTTCATCTGCTCGGGGGAGACCAAGTGGCTGCGCATGTCGGGCCTGGTGCTGCTGCTGCCGCATGGCTATGAAGGGCAGGGGCCGGAGCATTCCTCGGCGCGCATGGAGCGCTTCCTGCAATTGTCGGCCGAGGACAACTGGCAGATCGTGAACGTTACGACGCCCGCGAACTATTTCCACGTCCTGCGCCGCCAGCTGCACCGCGATTTCCGCAAACCCTTGGTGATCATGACGCCGAAGTCGCTGTTGCGGCACAAGCGAGTGATTTCGCGGATTGAGGAGATGGGGCCGGGATCGACCTTCCACCGCGTGCTGTGGGATGATGCGCAGTTCCTGCCGGGCGAGAAAATTCAGCTGAAGCCGGACAATCAGATCAAGCGCGTCGTCGTCTGCTCCGGCAAGGTCTACTACGATTTGTACGAAGCACGCGAGGCGGCGGGCATTGATGACGTGTACATACTAAGATTGGAACAAATCTATCCGTTCCCATCCAAAGCCATGACGCTGGAGTTGGCACGCTTCCCGCAGGCCGATGTGATCTGGTGCCAGGAAGAGCCCAAGAACATGGGGGCTTGGACCAGCATCGAACCCGGTCTGGAAGCCTCGATGGAACAGGCGGGCTGCATCGAACCGCGCCCCGGCTACGTGGGCCGGCAGGCGTCGGCCTCAACCGCGACGGGCCAGCTCAGCAAACACAATTCCGAGCAGGCGGCATTGGTCAAGGCGGCGATCACGGTTTGAGCATTTCCATGACGGTCGGAGCCAGCCCTACCCCCCACCCCAACCCTCCCCCTCAAGGGGGGAGGGGGCCTGGCTACCCGTTTGATGAGGACTGTGGTCAACCACCCACCACTCGAATCTCCTCCCCCCTTGAGGGGGAGGGCTAAGGTGGGGGTAGCCCAAGGCAGCTCCCTCGACATATTCATCAAACTCAAACACACCACGACCCAACGGGAACACTTCCAAATGAGCATCGAATTCCGCGTGCCCACGCTGGGCGAAAGTATCGTCGAGGCGACCGTCGCCAAGTGGCTGAAGCAGCCCGGCGATGTCGTCAAGGCTGACGAGCCGCTCGTCGAGTTGGAGACCGAGAAGGTCGCGGTCGAGGTACCAGCGCCGGCAGCTGGCGTGATGGGGGCGTTCCACGTCAAGCAGGGTGAGACGGTGGGCGTCGGCCAAGTGCTGGGCTCGATCAATGAGGGCGGCGCTGGTGCGTCCGTCGGGCCAGTCGGGACGACGGTGGTGTCCCAGGCCGTGAAGACGGCAACGCCAGCGGCCGCGCCTGCTGCAGTCGCCGCGAGCTCGCCTGCGCGTAGCGGCCCGCTGATGCCACCCGCCCCATCGGCGAAAAAGCTGATGACGGAACGGGGACTGAGTCCCGACCAGATCGCTGGCAGCGGGGTGCGGGGTCAAATCCTCAAAGGTGATGTGCTTGGCGCAGGTTCAGGCAGCGCGCCCGCTGCAATCGCCGCAGCGGCAAGCGTCCATCCCAGCTCCGCGCCAGCTCCCGCGGCCCGCGCCGCCGTACCACCTGAGGACGCGGCCCGCGAGGAGCGCCAGCACATGAGCCGGCTGCGCCTCACCATCGCACGCCGCCTCAAGGACGCACAGAACACCGCGGCCATGCTCACCACATTCAATGACGTGGATATGAGTGCCGTGATGGACCTGCGCACTCAGTATAAGGAGCTGTTCGAGCAGAAGCACGGCATCAAGCTGGGCTTCATGGGCTTTTTCGTGAAGGCCTGCGTGCAGGCGCTGAAGGAGGTACCGAGCGTCAACGCAGAGATTGACGGCGAGGACATCGTCTTCAAGAATTACTACCACATCGGCATCGCCGTATCGACCGAGCGCGGGCTGATCGTCCCCGTGCTGCGCAATGCCGACCAGCTGCAGCTGGCCCAGATCGAGGCCAACATCGCCGACGCCGCCAAGCGTGGCCGCGAGGGCAAGCTGACGATTTCGGAGATGCAGGGCGGCACGTTTTCCATTACCAACGGCGGCGTGTTCGGATCGATGCTCTCGACGCCGATCCTGAACGCCCCGCAGTCGGGCATATTGGGTATGCACCGGATTGAGAAACGCCCGGTGGTGCGCGAGGATCAGATTGTCATCAAGCCGATGATGTATCTGGCGCTGAGCTACGATCACCGGATTGTCGATGGCCGCGAGGCGGTGACGTTCCTGGTGCGCGTGAAGGAAGGGTTGGAAGATCCCAAGCGGCTGATATTGGAGCTTTAATCTTGCTTCTCCTCTCCCACTACTTAGGGGGAGAGGATGTCCCCCGAGCCGTCAGGCGAGGTGATAGGGACAGGTGAGGGGCAGCCGCTTGCCTGTACAGTGTCACCAGGGACGGCGCATGTTGCCGCCCCTCACCGACCGCGCAGCTCTTGCCGCAAAGAGGCGGCTGCGAGGCGCGGTCTCCTCTCCCCAGAAAAGCGGGGGAGAGGAAAATTCTCCATCGGCTGCGGGTTTTTCAAATCATGACCTACGATCTCATCGTCATCGGCACTGGACCGGGCGGCTATGTGTGCGCCATCCGTGCGGCCCAGCTCGGGCTGAAAGTCGCCGTGGTGGAAAAGCGCGCGACCCATGGGGGCACGTGCCTCAATGTCGGCTGCATTCCCTCCAAGGCGCTGCTGCATGCGTCCGAAATGTTCGACGAGGCGGTGCACGGCTTCGCCGCCATGGGCATCGGCGTTACCCCAACGCTGGACCTCGCCAAGATGCAGGCGTTTAAGGACGAGGGCGTAAAGGGCAACGTGCAGGGCGTCGAGTTCCTCTTGAAGAAGAACAAGATCGACGCCCATCGCGGGACGGGACGCATTTTAAAAGATGGCCGGGTCGAGGTGACGCCGGAGAGCGGCGAGGCGACCGTGTTGGAGAGCAAGGCGGTGGTGATCGCCACCGGCTCGGATGTGACGCGGCTAAAAGGGTTGGACATCGATGAAAAGCGCATCGTGTCGTCGACCGGCGCGCTCACCCTCGACAAGGTTCCTGGCCATCTGCTCATCGTCGGCGCGGGCGTCATCGGGCTTGAGTTGGGTTCGGTCTGGCGCCGGCTCGGCTCGCAGGTGACGGTGGTGGAATATCTCGACCGCATTCTGCCGGGCATGGATGGCGAAGTCGCAAAGCAGTTTCAGCGGATTCTGACCAGACAGGGGTTTGCCTTCAAGCTCGGCTCCAAGGTAACGGGCGCAAAAGAGAACGGCGAGAAACTCTCGGTATCGGTTGAGCCCGCCACAGGTGGCGCATCCGAAACCCTGGAGGCCGACGTGGTCTTAGTCGCCATCGGCCGCCGCCCGTTTACCGATGGACTGGGCCTCGCCGAAGCCGGCGTCGAACTCGACCCGCAAGGCCGCATCGTGGTGGACGAGCATTACCAGTCCACCGCCGCCGGCATCTTCGCCATCGGCGATGTCATTGCCGGGCCGATGCTCGCCCACAAAGCCGAGGACGAGGGCGTGGCACTGGCCGAGATGCTGGCGGGGCAGGCCGGGCACGTGAACTACGGCGTGATCCCGAGCGTGATCTACACCTACCCAGAAGTCGCCTCGGTCGGCGCGTCAGAGGATGACCTCACCAAGGCCGGTATCGCCTACAACAGCGGAAAATTCCCCTTCACGGCCAACGGCCGCGCCAAGGTCAATCGGACCACGGATGGGTTCGTGAAGATTTTGGCCGACGCCAAGACAGATCGCGTGCTCGGCGTGCACATCATCGGACCCGACGCCGGCACGCTGATCGGCGAGGCGGCGGTGCTGATGGAGTTCGGCGGGTCCGCCGAAGACCTGGCGCGCACCTGTCACGCGCATCCGACGCTGTCGGAAGCGATAAAAGAGGCGGCGATGGCCGCGGGCGGCCGGGCGA
>JAYUAJ010000481.1:0-7373 GCA_043741375.1 Hyphomicrobiaceae bacterium
AACGATTCTGAACCTGTTGAAAAGGTCCCTAAGGACACAGTTACCAGCAAAAACGAAACAGCAATTTGGCGCTGCGTTTCTAGGGACTCTAGACGTCGAGTTCGCGCGCGAATTCGGCTCGCTCCTGGATGAATCGGAAACGCGCTTCGGGCTTTGACCCCATGAGATTGGACACGGCTTCCTCGGTCTCGGCCTTGTCGGCCATAACCAGCTCAACCCGCAGCATTTTTCGCCGCTTCGGGTCCATTGTTGTTTCCTTAAGCTCCGAGGCGTTCATTTCGCCCAGGCCCTTAAAGCGCTGCACGTCGGGCTTCGAACCCTTGCGGAACATGTCAGAAGCGAGCAGCCGCTCCTTGTCTGCGTCATCTTGAGCATAAGCGTGATTTTTGCCCTGCTTGATTTTGTAGAGCGGGGGCACGGCCAGGTAGAGATGGCCGTTTTCGATCATGCCCTGCATCTCCTGGTAGAAGAAGGTGATCAGCAGCGAGGCGATATGCGCACCGTCCACGTCGGCATCGGTCATGATGATGACCTTCTCGTAGCGCAGGTCCTCGTCGCGGTAGTTCGCGCCCGTCCCGCAGCCCAGCGCCAAAATCAGATCCGCGAGCAGCTGGTTCGCCGCCAGCTTTTGCGACGTGGCGTTGGCGACGTTCAGGATTTTTCCGCGCAGCGGTAGTACGGCCTGGGTTTTCCGCTCGCGCGCCGATTTCGCCGAGCCGCCAGCCGAGTCGCCCTCGACGATGAAGATTTCCGATCCCGCCTGGCCCGCATCCGAGCAGTCGGCGAGTTTTCCAGGCAGCCGCAGCCGCTTGGTGGCCGACTTGCGCGCGACTTCCTTTTCCGCCCGCCGTTTCAGCCGGTCGTCGGCGATCTCAATGACCCAGGCCAACAGAAGATTGGCCTGTTGGGGGCTATCGGCCAAATAGTGATCGAACGCATCGCGCACGGTGTTCTCGACAATCCGCGTCGCTTCCTGGGTCGCCAGCTTGTCCTTGGTCTGGCCCTGGAACTCCGGCTCGCGGATGAACACCGAGAGCATGCCGCCCGCCTGGTTGAACACGTCCTCGGCCGTGATCTGCCCGGCCTTCTTGTTGTTCACCAGCTCGCCATAGGCTTTCAGGCCCTTGCTGATTGCGGCGCGGAAGCCTGCCTCGTGCGTCCCGCCCTCGCCCGTCGGCACCGTGTTGCAGTAGGACGACAGGAAGCCGTCGTCATTGCCGATCCAGGTCAGCGCCCATTCGACCGAGCCGTGGCCGCCCGATTTCTCCACTTTTCCAGCGAAGATGTCCTTAGTGACGAGCGTCAGCCCTTCGATGCGCGAGGTGAGGAAGTCTTTGAGACCATTGGGGAAATGGAACACGGCCTCGGCGGAAATACCGTCCTTCTCGTCGATCAGATCGGGATCACAGAACCAGCGGATTTCCACGCCGCCGAACAGATAGGCCTTTGAGCGCGCCATCTTGAACAGGCGCGCCGGCTTCCATTTCCAGTTCTCGCCGAAAATCTCGGCGTCGGGCCGAAATTTTACTTTAGTGCCGCGCCGGTTCATGGCCGGGCCCATTTTCTCCAGCTTGGTCTGCGGGTGGCCCTTGGAATAGATCTGCCGGTACACCTGTTGTCCGCGCGCGATCTCGACTTCCAAGTGGTCCGACAGCGCGTTCACGACCGACACGCCGACGCCGTGCAGGCCGCCGGACGTGTTGTAGACTTTCGAGTCAAACTTGCCGCCCGAATGCAGCATGGTGAGAATGACTTCGAGCGCCGATTTCGGTTTGAACTTGGGATGTGGGTCAATCGGAATGCCGCGGCCGTTGTCGCTGACGGTCAGGAAGCCATCGGCCTCCAGCCGCACCTCGATCCAGGTCGCGTGGCCCGCAACAGCCTCGTCCATGGAGTTGTCAATGACCTCGGCGAACAGATGGTGCAGCGCCTTCTCGTCGGTGCCGCCAATATACATGCCAGGACGGCGGCGCACCGGCTCCAGGCCTTCCAGCACCTCGATATCGGCCGCCGTGTAGTCAGCCTCGCCCTTCTCGCTGGCCTTCTCGCCGCGGCTGGTCGCCTTGGACTTGATCGGCTTGGCCTCCAGCTCGCTTTCGAGCTTGCCAAAGAGGTCGCTGGCTCGTGCTGCGGAAGATTTGCTCATAACTGATGCCGGGTCCGTTTCTTGGGTCGTTCGACTGGGTACTAGCGCGAGGCGCGCGGGTGCGGCAGGCGTCCGTTCGCCGCCGATTGCGGGCGAGACGGTTGGCGTCAGCGGCGCGTCTAATGCGAGTTGCGGCTGGTGGTCCGGCGGCAGTTTTTGCTGCTTTGCGCCCGCCAGCCGGTTGAGCCATCCTTTGATCATGGCTGAGCTAGCTGCCATGAGTCACGGTGCGCTAGCAAGGCCGCCGGTCACAGCGTCACGGGCGTCTGGTGTTAAACCGCCACATTGTCGATCAGCCGCGTATTGCCAAGGCGGGCGGCTACGAGGACGCGCAAAGGGCTACGCCTACGGGAATCCGGCCGGGCCAGCGTTTCGGCGTCGCACACGGCCACGTAGTCGACTTTGAAGCCGGTCCAGGTCAGGACCCGTATGGCTTCGGAGGTCTCGCCTTCAATATCGCCCCCGGCCCTGCCTGCGCGGGCGACGCCCTCGATCATCTTGTAGAGGGTTGGGGCCACGGCCCGCTCTTCTGGGCTCAAGTACCGGTTGCGCGTCGACATCGCCAAGCCGTCCGCCTCGCGAATGGTCGGTGCGCCGAGGATCGCCACCGGCAAGTTCAGGTCACGCACCATCTGCTTGACCACACACAACTGCTGGTAGTCCTTCTCGCCGAAAATGGCGACCGTGGGCAACACCTGATTGAAGAGTTTGCAGCACACCGTGACGACGCCGGAAAAGAAATCCGGACGGAAATCGCCCTCCAGGCCCAGCGCCGCGCCGGCCGGGACGATTCGCGTCGCAAAACCCGCAGGATACATTTCGGTGGGCTCGGGCGCCCAGACCAGGTCGCAGCCTGCGCTTGCGAGCTTGGCGAGGTCGCCCGCTTCATCGCGCGGATAGCGGGACAGATCCTCATTCGCGGCAAACTGCGCCGGGTTCACGAAAATCGAGGCGACGGTGCGTTTGGCCTGCTGACGGCCGAGCCGAACCAGCTCAAGATGCCCGTCGTGCAGCGCGCCCATAGTGGGAATCAGCGCATGGGTTTCGCCGGCGCCCTGCCAATGGCGGACGACGTCATGCAGCTCGGCAGTCGTGCGGACGACCCGCAGCATTGACGACATGGCTAGTCTCCTTCCGACGCTTTGGGGCTGCATCGCTATGCTAAAGACTCGACCGACTCGAATCCAGCGACGGTGGAGATGGCACAATGAGCGCGCAACGGCACGCAGCGACAACGGATGGGACCGCCACCGCATTCGGCGACAGCCTCTCAGACGTCGCCTTCCAGGATGAAGCCGAGGCGCTGGCCAAACTGCTCCCGCTCGCCGAACTGCACCTCGAGGAAAAACGCCAGGTCGATGATCTCGCGAGAAAACTCGTCCATGCCGCGCGCGCGGGCCGCAAGGAGCAGGGCAGGATCGACGCCTTTCTGACCGAATACGGCCTCTCGACCGACGAGGGCGTCATCCTGATGTGCCTGGCCGAGGCGCTGCTGCGCATCCCCGATGCCGCGACGGCGGACGATTTTATCGACGACAAGATCGCGGGCGGCGACTGGGCCAAGCATCTCGGCCAATCGGGTTCGCTGCTGGTCAACGCCTCGACTTGGGGCCTGATGCTGACGGGGCGGGTGATCGGACTGAAAGACACGGGCGGTCTGATCGGCCGTCTGATCGGCCGGTCCGGCGAGCCGGTGATCCGGAACGCCATGCGCCAAGCCATGCGCATCATGGGTGATCAGTTCGTCCTTGGGCGGAGCATTGCCGAAGCCTTGGAGCGGGCCAAGACCCAAGAGGCGCTGGGCTACCGCTATTCCTACGACATGCTGGGCGAGGCCGCGCGCACCGCCGAAGACGCCGAGCGTTATTTCAAGCGCTATCTCGACGCGATTACCGCAATCGGCAAGTCAGCGGGCAAGAGCGCGTCATCGCACATCGAAACCTTGATGGCGCGGCCGGGCCTGTCGGTAAAACTCTCGGCCATCCATCCGCGCTTCGAGGCCTCGCAGGCCGCGCGCGTGAAGCCGGAACTTGGCGAGCGGCTGCGGATGGTGGTGCGAGCGGCGCAGTCGGCAGACATTTCGCTGACGGTGGATGCCGAGGAATCCGATCGGCTGGAGCTGACGCTGGAAGTCTTTGAAGCCGCCCTGCGCGATCCGGCTCTCAAGGGTTGGCATGGCCTGGGGCTAGCGGTGCAGGCCTATGGCAAGCGCGCGCTGCCGGCCTTGCGGCGGCTAGCTGCGTTATCGGCCGACAGCGGACACCGCATCCCGGTGCGCCTGGTCAAGGGCGCCTATTGGGACAGCGAGATCAAATGGGCGCAGGAGCGCGGGCTGCCGGGCTATCCGGTGTTCACACGCAAGGCGAACACGGACGTTTCGTATCTGGCCTGCGCCCGCTACCTTATTTCCGAGCGCTCGGCCTTTTATCCGCAGTTCGCCACCCACAACGCCCAGACCGTCGCGGCCATCCACACCATGGCGGGCGATGCAACCTATGAGTTCCAGCGCCTGCACGGCATGGGCGAGGCGCTCTATCGCGAGGTGGTCCCGGAGGACAAACTCGGACGGCCGGCCCGTATTTACGCGCCCGTCGGCGAGCACGAGGATCTGCTGGCCTATCTGGTGCGCCGCCTCCTGGAAAATGGGGCGAATACGTCCTTCGTCAATCGCCTCGCCGACGACGAATTGCCGGTCGCCGACATCATCCAAGATCCAGTGGAGCGCGTGCGGGCTACGAAACTTGCGGCCGAGCCGCGCATTCCTCTGCCTGCGGATATCTTTGGCAAGGAGCGCCGA
Source organism: Hyphomicrobiaceae bacterium (assembly GCA_043741375.1). Taxonomy (GTDB): domain Bacteria; phylum Pseudomonadota; class Alphaproteobacteria; order Rhizobiales; family Hyphomicrobiaceae; genus JANYHF01. Next base: position 4,944 of record JAYUAJ010000481.1, read on the forward strand.
AACAGCGCTGGGCTGGCGCTGTGGGAGGCGCCCGTCCGTGACGAGCTGCTCGCGGCCATGAAGCCAACCTTGTCCACGCCCCTCTCCGTTGGCCCTATCGTTTCGGGGCGCGAGCTGAGCACGTCGAATGGCGAAGCCCGGCAGAGCCCGCACGACCGGCGCGTCACTATCGGACGGGTGCGGCCGGCGACGCCTGAAGAAGTCCAGCAAGCGCTGGCGAGTGCGCGCGGCGGACAAATTGCGTGGGATCGGATCGGCGGCGAAAAGCGCGCCCGCATTCTCGAACGCGCGGCCGATCTTTATGAAGACAATCATCCGCAGCTCATGGCGACCATGGTGCGCGAGGGCGGCAAGACGCTTCCCAATGCGCTGGCTGACTTGCGCGAGGCGGTGGACTTCCTGCGCTACTACGCCGCCGAAGCGCGCCGCCTGTGCGAGTCGCCGATACAGCTGAAGGGCGCGACTGGCGAGCGCAACGAACTTTCCCTGCGCGGGCGTGGAACCTTCGCCTGCATCAGCCCGTGGAACTTTCCGATTGCTATTTTTACGGGCCAGATTGCGGCGGCGCTGGCTGCGGGCAACGCGGTGTTGGCTAAACCCGCCGAACAAACGTCGATCACGGCCTTTCTGGCGGTGACGCTGTTGCATCAGGCCGGTGTTCCGGGTGACGTCCTGCATTTTCTGCCGGGGAGCGGGGGCACGGTCGGCGCGCAATTGACCAAAGATCCGCGCACCGATGGCGTCGTGTTCACCGGCGCGAACGACACGGCGCGCCTGATCCAGACCGCGCTCGCCCGCCGCGCCGGGCCCATCGCGCCATTGATCGCCGAAACCGGCGGCATCAACGCCATGATCGTCGACAGTTCGGCGCTTCCCGAACAGGTGGTGCGCGACGCCGTCACATCCGCATTCGACAGCGCCGGCCAGCGTTGTTCCGCTTTGCGCGTGCTCTACGTGCAGGATGACATCGCGCCGAAAGTGCTCGGCATGCTGACGGGCGCCATGCGCGAATTGAGACTTGGCGATCCGCTCGACTACGCGACGGACATTGGCCCGGTCATCGATCTCGAGGCCAAGCAGGTGCTGGATGCGCACAAAAGCAAACTGCGCCGCGAGGCCAAGGAGTTGCTCGATCTGCCGATGCCCGAAGTCTGCCGCGCTGGCACATTCGTGACGCCAGCGGCCTATGAGATTCCCTCGATATCGGTGCTGGAGCGCGAAACCTTCGGTCCGATCCTGCATGTCGTCCGCTATGGGCGCGGGTCGCTCGACAAGGTCTGCGACGCCATCAACGCCACCGGCTACGGCCTGACGCTGGGCATCCACACCCGCATCGACGCCACCGCCGATTTCGTGTCCGGGCGGGTGCGCGCGGGCAATATTTACGTCAATCGCAACCAGATCGGCGCGGTGGTGGGCGTGCAGCCGTTCGGCGGCGAGGGCCTCTCCGGCACTGGTCCCAAAGCGGGCGGACCGCACTATCTGCCGCGGTTCTGCGTCGAGCGGGTACGGACGACCGACACGACGGCCAGCGGCGGAAACGCGAGTTTGCTTGCAGCGGTTGGGTCAGGGGATGCGGACGGTACGTAGGTTGGGTTAGCGCGGCCACGGACAATGCGGATGCGGTGGAGAAAAATTCCGCGCGTAACCCAACATTCCGCGGCAAGACCGTTGGGTTACGCGCGCCATCAACGACGGAGTTTTGATTGACGGTCCGTGAGCGCGCTAACCCAACCTACAACCCTAAGCACCCGACGAAAGCGCCGCCTGGATCATCAGCATGTCCTGCCAGGCTTGGCGTTTGGCGGCGGGGGTGCGCAGCAGATAGGACGGGTGCAGCGTCGCCAGAACGGGCGTTTCGCGCTGGCCGATCATCAGCTTACGCCATGTCCCGCGCACCTTGGTTATGCCATCGGCGATGCCAAGAACCTGTTTGGTGGCGACGCCTCCCGAGAGCAGCACAAACTCCGGGTTCACCAGCTCCAACTGCCGCGTCAAGAACGGCCAGCAGGCGAGCGTCTCTTCCGGCGTCGGCGTGCGGTTGCCGGGCGGCCGCCAGTAAACCGTGTTGGTGATGTGCACGGAGCTTTCGTCGAGGCCGATCGCCGCCAGCATTTTGTCAAGCAACTGCCCAGCGCGGCCGACGAACGGCTTTCCGGCCAGATCCTCGTCACGTCCGGGCGCTTCCCCGATTAGCATCAGGCGGGCTTGCGGCGCGCCGCGATAGAAGCACAGTGACTTCGCGGTGGCCTTTAAGCCGCAACCGGTGAAGTTTTCCAAGAGCGTCCGCAACTCATCAAGAGTTTGCGCGCCATGCGCCTGCTCGCGCGTCGCGGCATTGGAGAGCGGGGCTTGGCCAACCGCCGCCGCCCGGGGTTTGGCCTCTGGCGCGGCAGCAATTTGCGACACGCGTGGCCGCTCAACCGGCGC
>JAYUAJ010000482.1:0-3143 GCA_043741375.1 Hyphomicrobiaceae bacterium
TTTTCTACCAATTAGTTGACAAGTTACCGGCTGGATGGAAAGGTAAGTTGCATGTTAAAGCCGTCCGGTCCGCAGTCGCAAGAAAAGATTTCTGCCTAGCCCTGAATTTGTTTGGGAGGTCGGAATGACTCAAATGTTCGCCGCGGCAGTTAGCCAAAAGCTGAGCAACCCAGTGCCGGTGCACGCCTCCGCTGGGCGAGGCAGCAGCCAACTCTCGCTCCCGGTGTTGCATCGTGACCCTGCGGCACGCCATGACGGTGACGTCAACTTTTCGTCCATTATGGATTTGGACTCTTCGGGTGGCTGGCAAGTCGTTCGGCTTGCCTCCGACGGCCAGATGCTCAGCGCAGAACCGGCCGTGCTCAAGGTGCTGCAACAATTCTTCCCAGGCCGGACTGTTAGGCTCGGAAGTATGCCTGAAGCTTTGGCAGGGCGGTTTCTTGAAAGCCGCAACTGGGGTATGAGCCGGGCAGTCCAGCGGCACTACGCCCGCTGCACGGTGAACCGATCCGGCCTTCTACTTACAATCCATTTCATTCCAGAATCCGGCCGCGGTTATCTGCTGTTGACGACCACCCGGCAAAAGCCCGAGGCTGCCAATGGCTCGGTCTTGACCCTGACTGGCCGCGAACAAGAAGTCGTCGCTCTGGTTGCAGCGGGCAAGACCAACATCGAGATAGGCATTCTCCTTAAAATCAGTTCACGCACCGTCCAAAAGCACCTCGAGAACATCTTTCAGAAACTGGGTGTAGAAACGCGAACCGCAGTGGCAGTCCGCGCCTTGGCGTTGACGCAGGACTCGGATTTTGAGGTCGTTGAAGCCGGTTGGTAATGGCCCGTCGCGTCGGCCCCTTGGCCGAATTCGAAGCCGCCACCCTACTAATTGGCCAAGCAGGGCTCGGTCGGGACAACGGACCCGCTGAGATTGGGACTACAGCGCTTGCCACGTCGCTGACAACTCTCGTGGTCGCCACGAGCGACGCTCGGCGTATGGCAGAAATTGGCCCGAACCGACGAAACGCAGCCCTTGGAACTCCGGACGCTATTGGGGGGTACAGCCGCCAGTCAATGTCAAAATTTCGCTTTTCGGCAGCAGCTGGGGGAGCCTGTGTGCGTAGTACGTGATTGGCTCAACTTGTCGAGCATAGCGGCCAGCTCCTGACCCCGCAAAGAGCGGAGCTGGCCGCGTCTTGGCTAGCCTCAACCCAAGATTCGCAGCAGCCAATGCTTGGGGTGCAGCAGAGCCAATGCCTGATGCGAAGGGGGACAGCGCCAGGCAGCAACACCGCGCCGGAGATCTGCGCGGAAGAATTCATTCTCGTAAGCATATCTGATTGGGTCAATACGTGGTTGCCGCAGAACTCGCTGCGAAGAGCGTCAAGCTGTGTGCATGTCGTAGCATCAGTCCAAGGTATCTCGCTGAGCCAGCGAGCAACGTGCTTTATCCGGTCAAAGAATGTCCGTTGTTGTTGAGGGTTTCGGATGCCGGTCCCATGAGGGACCTATCAGCGGGCATCGGGGCCGGCGTTCGAAAGCCTTCAGGGAAGGAACCCGCGAGAGGTGGCGCTGAGGCGGCGCCGTGCGCCTATGGGGATTTGGGCTCCGGTGGCGTGATCGCAACGGTGCTGACCGGAGTCTGGCCGTTGGATGCGGTGGCCAATCGGCGGATTTGACGATCTTCGGCGCTTGGCTCGAAGGCTGGCAAGCCGGTGATGAATGCCTTGGATGCAGCGTTTGACTATGCGGGGTCGATGCCGATTTGGGACCGGCCACGATTATCCGCAGTCAGAGTGGGTCTTGCGTCAGTGGTCATGACGTATCGATCCTGACTAGGGCGGGTGGTGATGACGGTCGATGCCGTGGCGCCTCACCGCGTTCGAAGACTTCAATGACGAGCATGCGAGCGCCGCAACAGGGACATGGCGGAACGGACTTCTCGATATCGACGGCAATCGCTGCGCTCGTCGCAGGCTCCGGCGCGGCCACGCCAAGCAACTCGCGGGCCTTGGCGAGGTTGGCGGCGCGCACGCCGCTGGCGAGCAGGCCATGGTGGCGGATGCGTTGCAGGCCCTTGGGCAGAACGTGGATCAGAAAGCGGCGGATGAACTCGTCCGTATTCAACGTCATGGTCGTATAGCGGCCCGGCCCTTCAACCCGGTAGTCCTTGACCTTGAACGTGACGCCTCCGGCATCGGCTGAGATCAGCCGGCTGTTGGAGATGGCGACGCGGTGGGTTTAGCGCGAGAGATAGGCGAGCACGGCCTTGGGACCGGCGAACGGGCGCTTGGCGTAGACGAACCACTTGGTCTTGCGAAGCGGCGCAAGGTATGCCGTGAACGCTGCTTTATCGCTGAGTGCTGCGTGCTCGCCGTAGAACTTGAGCTTGCCTGCGGCATGGGCTTGGCCAAGCTTCTCGAGCATCAGGCGCCGGAACAGTTTTGACAGCACCAGGACGGGCAAGAAGAAGTTCGGCTTGCACGCAATCCAGCGCTCTTTTGCTTCCCTGTCGGGCTCACGCCCTCCTCGCCTCTTGCCATCGGGTGAGAGCCCGCCGCCGGGAACGATCATGTGCACATGCGGATGATGGGTCATCGCCGAGCCCCAAGTGTGCAGCACCGAGGTGATTGCGATCTTGGCCCCGAGATGCTTCGGGTCGGCGGCGATCGCTCAGCAGCGACTCGCTGCTGGCCTTGAACAGGAGATCGTAGATCACCGCCTTGTTCTGATAGGCAATGTCGCCGATCCCGGCAGGAAGCGTGAACACGACATGGAAGTACGGCACGGGCAGCAGTTCGGCTTCCCGCTCCTCCATCCACTCGCGCGCTGCGGCGCCCTGGCACTTGGGGCAATGCCGGTTGCGGCAACTGTTATAGGCGATGGTGGTATGCCCGCAGGCGTCGTTCTCACAACGCGCAACATGGCCGCCGAGGGCCGCCGTGCGGCAGCTCTCGATGGCGCTCATCACCTTCAACTGGCCGAGGCTGACATGGCCGCGATTGGCAAAACGCCAAGCGGCGCCACGGTCGCGGAAAATATCCGCGACCTCCAGCGCAGGACGGCTCACGATCGCCAGCTGTTAGGCCGGCGGTCCGTCCTTTGGCCTCAGCGGCGTCAACCGGTCGAGCGGGCTCATCACTTCACGA
>JAYUAJ010000483.1:0-7362 GCA_043741375.1 Hyphomicrobiaceae bacterium
TCACGTCGCCGACGCCCGCGAGGTCCATGCGCCCGTGCCCTGGCGCAGGTTTGGTGGCGTCCTTGGCGATGGTCAACATGATTGGGGCCGACGCTGACCTGGGCCACATCCAGTCGCGCAGCTGCGCCAGCGCCGCGAGTATGGCGACGACGGCCGCATAGGCCCGCCAGTGCGATTTTTGGGGTGGCGGTAAAGGCATTCCGGGATCGGGGTTTGACTCAGCCATGCGCGCCCTCGCAGCTTATGAATCGCAGGCTTCAAACTAGCACAGGTACGTAGCGTTGGCGATCCGGGGGCTGCCCCATTCCGCTACCCCTTGGCGCGCGACAGCACCACGACACCGCCAATCACCAGCGCCATGCCACCGATGTGCCAGATCGTCAGCGGCTCGCCGAGCAGCCAGACAGCCAGCAGCGTGGTGATGAGCGGCCCGGCCCCACCGGTGACGCTGGCCATGCTGGGTCCGATGCGGGCGATCGCCTCGGACATCAGGAATGACGGGACGACGGTCGCGCCGACCGCCATAGCGAAGGCCAGCCAGAACGCCGGCCAAGGCACGAGCAGCGCAGACCAGGGATGGCCGACGGCAAACTGCCCAACCAGAAGCGCGCAGCCCGACACCATCGAAATCGAGGTGAACAGCGGCGCGCCCATACGCGCAATCGGCCGCTTGCTCATTAGAATGTATACCGCGTACGTGAACGAGCAAAGCAGCACAAGCGCCGAGCCCGTCGCAACCTGCGGACCAAAGCTGTTGAGGTCCTTGACGAAGACCACGGCCAATCCGGCGTATGTCAGGGCCAAAGACGCTAGCAGCGCGGGCGTAATCCGTTCGCGGAAAAACAGCCAGCCGAGCAGGGCGACCAGCGTCGGATATGTGAACAGCAGCAACCGCTCGAAACTGGCCGTGATCATCTTCAGGCCGATGAAGTCGAGATAGGGCGACAGGTAGTAGCCGAGCACGCCGCCGAGCAGCGTCATTCCGATGAGAGGCGATCGGAGGTCAGTCGCCAGGCCGCGACTGCGCCGGCCGCGATAGGCATAGAGCGCGAAGGCGAGATAGAACGGCAAGGACAGCAGCATGCGCAGCGCCAGCTGCGTTTCGGCATCGACGCCGTAGCCGAACAGCAGCTTCACCAGCAGCGGTTTCCAGGAATAGAGAAACGCCCCGGTGAGCGCGAGCAAGATGCCGGTGGTCGGCAGCCAGGCGCGCAAGCGCAGGAAGAGCGGTTTGGGGAGTGCGGCGGTGTCGGTCATCTCAGGTGTGGGTAACACGCCGCGACAGCCGCCGCCTATTGGCGCCACCGGATCGCTGCCATGCGTCGCAGTCACCTGGAGCGCGGATGTGCCTTGTCGTAGACCTCGATCAACCTGGCCCGATCCACCTCGGTGTAGACCTGAGTGGTCGAAAGGCTGGCGTGCCCCAGCAATTCCTGGATCTGCCGCAGATCGGCTCCCGACCCCAGGAGGTGCGTCGCGAACGAGTGCCGCAAGGCGTGCGGCGTGGCCGTATCGGGCAGCCCAAGGCTGTCGCGCAGCCTCTCCATCAAGAGCTGGATGATGCGTGGGCTGAGCTCCCCGCCCTTGGCGCCGCGGAACATCGGCTCGTCGGGCTCCAGCGGATAGGGACAGAGCCGCAGATAGCGCTCAATGGCTTCGCGCGTAACGGCGAGAACCGGCACAAGCCGCTCCTTATCGCGCTTGCCGGTGACGCGCAGCACATCGCGACCGCCGATGGGCGCGTCGCGGCGCGCAATGCCCAGCGCCTCGGAAATGCGCAAGCCGGACCCATAGAGCAGCGTCAGCACCGCGATATCGCGCGCCGCGATCCAATCGACGTCCGTAAACGGATTGTCGGCGACGACGCTCAGCGCCTTATCGATGGTCAGCGGCTTCGGCACTGAATGCGGGATCTTTGGCGAGGCCACCGCGAGGATGACGCGGCTCTTTATCAGCCCTTCGCGTTCCAGATAGTGGTGAAACGCCCGCAAGGCCGACATCTGGCGAGCCAGCGACCGCGACGCCGCCCCCGCCTTGCGCCGCGCCGCCATGAAGGCCCGGATGGTGCGGATATCGATGCGTTGCAGATCGCCGAGCGAGGGTTGGTGGCCGAGATGAGAGGCGAGAAACGCGATGAACTGAGCAAGGTCGCGCGCATAGGCCTCGAGCGTCAGATCGGCCAAGCCACGGTCGCGGTCGAGATGGTGGAGCCAGGCCTCAATGGTGCCGGCAAGGTCGTCGCTGAGCGGAGGTTGGGGCACGTCGGTCATTGACTGACCCTCAATCGCGAATCGTTAACGACAGGTTAACGCGGATTGTACGTCACCGCCTCGATCCACCAGCCGTCGGGGTCGACGAGGAAGGCCGCGTAATAGTTGGGCCCGTAGTGCTCACGCAGTCCCGGCGCGCCTTTGTCGGCGCCACCGTGGGTAAGGCCCGCGGCGTGGAACGCGTGCACGGCGGCGCGATCGGGCGCCTGGAAACACATGTGGAACCCCGGTCCCGCAGGAGCGGCGTCGGGCCGCTCCTCAAGGTTGAGCGGGGCCTCGCCATGCGAGCCCTCGGCATCGGCGCCAGGCGGTCCGTAAGCCAGCGAGCGATGCGGATGGACAGGCAGCGCTCCCCAATCGGCCAAACGCACATAGCCGAGCGGCGCCAGCACCGCGTCGTAGAACGCGCCAGAGCGATCGAGATTGCGCACGCCGAGGGAGAAGTGGTCGATCATGAGCTAGGGCTTCGGTGTTTGGGCTTAGGCAATAGGGAGATAAGCGAAGACACGATTTCTACATACTACTTCCTAATCCCTACTGCCTACTGCCTAAGCCCTCCTAAATCTTCTGCCCGGTCTTGGCCCAATCGGCCACGAACGCCGACAGCCCCTTGTCCGTCAGCGGATGCTTCACCAGATCGCGGATCACCTGGGGCGGGGCGGTGATGACGTCGGCGCCGGCCAGCGCGCAATCCTTCACGTGGTTCACCGAGCGGATGGAGGCGCCTAGAATTTCGGTCGTGAAACCGAAATTGTCGAAAATCTGGCGGATCTCGCGGATCAGCTCCATGCCGTCGATGCCGGTATCGTCCAGACGGCCGATGAAGGGGGAGACGAAGGTCGCGCCGGCCTTGGCCGCCAGCAGCGCCTGATTGGCGTTGAAGCAGAGCGTGACATTGACCGGCGTACCCTCGCCCGACAGCGCCTTGCAGGTTTTGAGGCCATCCCAGGTCAGCGGCACTTTCACACAGACGTTTTTGGCCAGCTTGGCCAGAATTTTCCCTTCGCGCAGCATGTTCTCGAAGTCCGTCGAGGCCACTTCGGCGCTCACCGGGCCTTCCACGAGGCCGCAGATCTCCTTCACCACCTCTTTGAAGTCCCTGCCGGATTTGGCGATGAGAGTAGGATTGGTGGTGACGCCGTCGAGCAGCCCGGTCGTGGCCAAGTCGCGGATGTCCTTGACGTCGGCGGTATCGGCGAAGAATTTCATGGGGCGGCTCCAGTGGTTTGTGGGCATTTGAGTGATTTGCCAGGACCATAACCACAACGCCGCCCCTTTCCAACCATTCGGAGACGCTAGTCTTTGGGCGTGATTCGATCCGACAAACTTTCGCTGTTCGCGCCCCTGGAGCTGACCCTGCCCTTGGCTTCGCTGCCCGCTGCGTCGGGTTTCGCGGAAGCTGGGCCGCAGGCGGCTCTTGGGCCAGCTCTGCGCGTGCCGGTTCTGCTGCCGGTCGCGCTGGACACCACCTACGACTACCAGCTACCGCCGGGCATGGTGGCGCCGCCCGGATCGTTCATCCTGGTGCCGTTCGGTCGCCAAGAGCGGCTGGCCGTTGTCTGGGACGCGCCGACCTTGGGCGGCAAGGAGATTGCCGACAGCAAACTCAAGGGCATCGCCGAGGTGCTGGACGTGCCCCCGTTGCCAGCGATCGCCATGCGCTTTGTCGAGTGGGTCGCCAAATACACACTCGGGCAGAAGGGCATGGTGCTGCGCCTGATGATGGGCGCCTCGGCCGCCTTCGAGAACGTGCCGCAGCGTTTTGGCGTGCGCTTGGTGGGAGAGCCGCCGCATCGCGTCACGCCCGGCCGGCAGCGCGTCATCGATATCGCCAAGGACGGTCATATCCGCGCCAAGAGCGCGCTGGCGGCTGAGGCTGGCGTGAGCCCCGCCGTGGTCGATGGTCTTGTCCAATCCGGCACGCTGGTTCAGGTGGAACTGCCCGCAAGAGTGTTTCCGCTGCCCGATCCAAAAGCGTCGCAGCCTGAGTTCAACGGTTCGCAGGAGATTGCGGTTCATCAGCTCCGCGCTGCGGTGGACGCTGGAAATTTCTCCGTATCGCTCCTGGATGGCATCACCGGTTCTGGCAAGACGGAGGTCTATTTCGAGGCCATCGCCAGCGCGTTGACCAAAGGCAAGCAGGTCCTGGTGCTGCTGCCGGAAATTGCGCTGACCAGCCAGTTTGTCGAACGCTTCAAGCAGCGTTTCGGCGTGCTGCCGATCGAATGGCACTCGGGCGTCCAGGGCGTGGAGCGCGGGCGCATCTGGCGCGCCGTCGGCACGGGCGAAGCGCGCATCGTGGTGGGCGCCCGCTCGGCCCTATACCTCCCGTATCCTGATCTTGGCCTCATCATTGTCGACGAGGAGCACGACGGCGCCTTCAAGCAGGAAGACCGCGTCACCTATCAGGGCCGCGACATGGCGGTGGTGCGCGCCTCGCTGGGCGCCATTCCGGTGGTGCTGGCCTCCGCCACGCCCTCGCTGGAGACGATGGTGAATGCCCGCACCGGACGCTACCGGCATCTGAAACTGGAGTCGCGCTTTTCCGGCCAGGCCCTTCCTGAAGTGCGGGCCATTGATCTGCGGACCGACAAACCCGAGATCGGCAAATGGATTTCTCCGCTGCTGGTGCGCGAAGTCACGGCGACACTTGCGAAAGGCGAGCAATCGCTGCTGTTTCTCAACCGCCGCGGCTATGCGCCCCTGACGCTGTGCCGGGCTTGCGGCCACCGCTTCCAATGCCCGCAGTGTACGGCTTGGCTGGTCGAGCACCGCTTTACGGGCCGCCTCACCTGCCACCATTGCGGCTTTCAGACCCCGATCCCGCCGGCCTGCCCAAAGTGCAAGGCGGAAGGTTCTCTCATTGCCTGCGGGCCGGGCGTGGAACGCATCAACGAAGAGGTGAAGGCGTTGTGGCCTGAGGCGCGCGTGAAAATCCTGTCGAGCGATCTCTTGCCCAGCATCAAGGAACTGCGCGAAGTGATCGACCAGATCACCAAAGGCGAATGCGACATCATCATCGGCACACAGATCGTCGCCAAGGGCCACAATTTTCCTGATCTGACTCTGGTTGGCATCGTCGACGGCGATCTTGGCCTCTCCGTCAGCGGCGATCCGCGCGCCTCGGAACGCACCTTCCAGCTGTTGCATCAGGTGACGGGCCGCGCCGGACGGCACGCCAAGGCAGGACGGGGTTTTGTGCAGACGCACCTCCCCGAGCACCCGGTCATGCAGGCCATCGTCACCGGCGACCGCGAGGCATTTTTGGATTATGAAATCGGCGCCCGCCAAGAGGCGGGTTATCCGCCCTTCGGCCGCCTGGTGAGCCTGATCGCGTCGGCCAAGGACAAGCGGCTGGCGGAAGGTTTTGCACGGACCATCGCGCTAAAAGCCCCGCCCGCCCAGCGGATCGTGGTGCTTGGCCCCGCCGAAGCGCCGATCGCCGTGGTGCGCGGACGGTATCGATACCGTATCCTCTTGAAGGCGCCCAAGGAGGTGGACGTGCAGGCCTATCTCCGCGCCTGGCTGGAGGAATTACCGCCGGTCAAGGGCGGGGATTTAAGGCTGCAGGTGGATATCGATCCGTATAATTTCCTGTAGGACGGCGCGCATGAACACACCCACCATTGGGCACAATCGCCCGCTCAGGAGCGGCGCACGTCATCGATCACTCAATAGAGCGACAATGTATGGACCAATAAGGATTGCGCGCCGGCCCTCTCCAAGCTCTTTTCGTTCGCGATAGCGCATTGCGTTCCGGCCCAAATTGGAAATTTTAGTGCGGATTCTATCCATCAGACGCTTGGCCGTTACGTCTCCGGCCTCTTTCCTGACATATGTTGCGATATCACGCAGATCGCGCGTGGCGGTAGCAGTGTATCGGACCTGATACATCGCCGTCATGGGCTATCGAACAGACCATCGAGATCGCGGAACGCTTCCTCTTCGCTGAATGTTTGCCCATTCTGGATGTCAGCATCTGCCGCAGCAAGATAGGGCTTGGCCCATGCGAGATTACCTGCATCGGTGGGGGCGGCGCCGAGCACCGCAGCAGTCACGGCCGCAGCGACGGTTGGGTAGAGCCCGGCGGCCACCTGCGCTTCTAGAATAGCCGTAATCTTGGGGTCGAGATCGAATTTCATAAGTCTCGCTCCTAGGGCCAATGTCGACGGATATTAACACGTTTGGCTGGCGGCGCCTCACCCCCCCAACGCCCGCAGCATCGCCCGCGAAATAATGTGCCGCTGGATTTCGCTGGTCCCTTCCCAGATCCGCTCCACCCGCGCATCGCGCCAGATACGCTCCAGCGGCAGATCGGCCATCAGGCCCATGCCACCATGGATCTGGATCGCCTTGTCCGAGACCATGGCCAGCATCTCGGTCGCCTTGAGTTTGGCCATCGCCATGTCCATGTCGGTGACGATCTTCTGGTCGACCTTCCAGGCGGCCTCAAGCGTCATCAATTCCGCCGCCTTCAACTCCACCGCCATGTCGGCGAGCTGGAACGAGACGCCCTGGAATTTTCCGATCTGCTGGCCGAATTGCACGCGGTCCACGGCGAACTGCTTGGCGCAGTCGAGCGCGCGGTCGGCCCGCCCGAGGCAGGTGGCGGCGACCTGCAGGCGCGTGGCGCCGAGCCAGGAGTTGGCGACTTCAAAACCCTTGCCGGGCTCGCCCAGGATCTGGCGCTGGTTCACGCGGCAGTCGGTGAACTCAAGGATGTAATTGTTGTAGCCGCGATGCGAGACGTTCCGGTAACCGTCGCGGATCGTGTAGCCGGGCGTTCCGTTATCGATGAGAAAGGCCGTCACCAGCTTCTTCTTGCCCTTGGACGTTTCTTCTTCGCCGGTCGCGGCGAACAGAATGGCAAAAGTCGCCTCGCCGGCGTGGCTGATGAAGTGCTTGGTGCCGTTGATGATGTAGTCGTCGCCATCCCTGCGCGCGAAGGTTTTCATACCGCGTACGTCCGATCCCGTCGACGGCTCGGTCATGGCGACGCAATCCACCGCGTCTCCACGCACGGAGGCGAGGAGATATTTCTCGCGCTGCTCGCCCACACAGGCGTTGAGAATGTAGCTCGGCCGGAACACGC
>JAYUAJ010000484.1:0-3135 GCA_043741375.1 Hyphomicrobiaceae bacterium
CCGTTCAACTACATTCTGATCGACTGCCCGCCCTCGCTGAACGTCCTGACGCTCAACGCCATGACGGCGGCCAATTCGGTGCTGGTGCCCGTGCAGTGCGAGTTCTTTGCGCTCGAAGGAATTTCGCAGCTCAAGTTGACAATCGACCAGGTGCGCGCGGCGTTGAACCCGACCCTGGAAATCCAAGGCGTGGTGCTGACCATGCACGATGTGCGGGCGCGCCTGTCTGAGGACGTCGCCAACGAAGTGCGCAACACGTTCGGTTCGAAGGTCTATGCAACTGTCATCCCGCGCAACGTCAAGATCGCCGAGGCGCCGTCGCACGGAAAACCGATCCTGCTCTACGATTTCAAGTCGGCGGGCAGCCAGGCTTACATCCAACTCGCCAGCGAGATCATCGAACGTGAGCGCCGGGTGCTGGCGGCCTAACGGCCAGCGGAGGTTGGTTGTCGGGCGAAAACTTCAGATCGGTCGGAGGAACTTTCCATGTCGATGTCAGCGGCGGCGCCACGGTCCAGGCTCGGTCGAGGCTTGGCGTCCCTGATAGGCGAGACAGCCAATCAGCAGGCCGCGCCCCTGCCGCCCGAGGGCGAGCAGCGCATGGTCTCGATCAGCGAGATCAGCCCCAGCGCGCTCAACCCGCGCCAGAGTTTCCGCGAGGATGAGCTGGAGGAACTGGCCTCGTCCATTCGCGAGCGTGGGCTGGTTCAGCCGCTGATCGTCCGGCCTAAGAATGGCGTCGGTCCCGGCTATGAGATCGTCGCTGGCGAGCGGCGCTGGCGGGCCTCGCAACGCGCCGGATTGCATTCGCTGCCAGTGATCGTGCGTGAGCTGCAGGACAAGGAAGTCCTGGAACTCGCGATCATCGAGAACGTGCAGCGCGCGGACCTCAACGCCATCGAGGAGGCGCGGGGCTATCGCGAGCTCACGGAGCGTTACAGCTACAGCCAGGATGACCTTGCCCAGATCATCGGCAAGAGCCGCAGTCATCTGGCCAACACAATGCGGCTGTTGAAGCTGCCCGACGCAGTGCAGAACTATGTGCTGGATGGTTCGCTCACCGCCGGTCACGCTCGCGCGCTGGTCGGGCGCGACGACGCCGAGGCGCTGGCGCGCCGGGTCATCGATCGCGGCATGACGGTGCGCGACATCGAAGCCCTGGTGCAGATGCCAATTGGCGAGGGCGATCCCGAGCGCGCCAAACGCGAGAAGGATCCCGACACGCTCGCCTTCGAGAAGGAAGTGAGCGAGGCCATTGGCCTGAAAACTGAAATCAAGAAGGGTTCCGGCGAAGCGGGCGTCCTGAAAATCCGCTATCGGAATTATGACCAGCTTGAGTACATTAAGCAACGATTGATCAACGGCGAGTAAGTCGTTTCTATTGTTTCAAAATGATACAAGCTTAACTTCGGTTGGGCTTGTTTTTCCTGACATAATTAAATTCTGCATCAAGGGCTCTCCGCGCACATGACCAATTTTTAATCGATTTTTGTACTTTTATCTACTTAGGTCGAATGTGTGACCTTGGCTAAGGGTACTGGCGTTAATTTAAGAGAAGAGATTTGTTTCCCAATACTTTCGGCGTGTGCGAAAGTTGGACCACGTCGGAGTGACCCACCTAGCCGCGCAGGAGCTCCAAGGGCGGACGAGACGCCACCAGCGCGTCGACACTCCGACCAATACAGTCTTCCAATCGAGGAGTTGCGTCATGTCTGTTTTGCGTCCAGGGCGGAGCTATGCGCCGCGCGCAGTTTGGCTGCTGGTTGGCGCTGTGGGTGCGATGATCGTCTCGGCCGACCTCGGCAGCACCGTCGAGGCAGCCGCCAAAAAACGCGTCGTCCGGCGCTTGGACAGCTGCCATGAACGAATTTTCCCGAAGCTGCGCGCCAAGCAGAAAAATCGCCAGCGACTTTGGTGGCATTCCAGGGTTTGCGGCGGGTCGGGTTCGGGTGGTGGTAATTCGGGCTCGGAGGACTCGGCGTTTGCCGACGATTTCGTGGTCGATGATGGATTTGAAGGCCCCGTTGATAGCGGCTACCACGACCACGATGGTGACGACGACTCCCACCGTCACGAGGACCACGCGGGCAACCACGACGGCGGCGGTTCGGGCGGCGACAACCATAGTGGCGCGGAAGAACCCGGCAACGGCGGCGATGCTGTAGAGGGCGAAGACACAGGCGGCGAGACGCCAAAGTACGACGCCGGTTCTGGAGGCCAAAGCGAAGGCAATTCGAGTTCTTCGGGTGCAGATGGCGGCGGCGGAAACAGCCAGGGCGGTGCCTCGGAAGGCAATAGCGCCTCAGGTGGCGACACTTCGGACGAAGACAAGCCCGACGGTTCTTCCGGCAGCGGCCGCAGCGGTGGCTCAGGGAGCGGCAAGGGCGGTAGCGGGAAAAAGGGTAGCGGGTCTTAGAGCCCTTCAGCTTTTCTTCGAATCGCTTCAAGGCTCTAAGTGTTTGTTTGGACGCGCTACTTTTCGGAAAAGCCGCTTCACACCTTTCCGGAAGCGCTCCGGACGCGCAAGCGCTCGCTGAGACCTCAGCCTTTGCTTTGTGCCAGCCGCGTGAGATCCAGCAGCAGTTTCTCCGTCAGTTCGCGCTCTAGCGCCGACGATAGTCGCGTCTCTTTCGTGGCTGTTTGAATCAGACCCACCGCAGCGCTCAATCGTGCCAGCGACCACTTGCGCAGTTCGGATTGCACCAGCGGTTGCGCCTTGAAATGCAGCGGCGGGCGCAAAGATCGCAGCGCACCCTCCATCAGTTCGCCCGCCTCTATCGACGCGGCCAGCAAATGCAACCGCAAGAAGTGGCGTTGCAGCGCTAGAATGACCGACTGCGGAGACTCGCCGGCCGCGATGGCCCGGTCGCACGTGTTGAGAGCATCGCGGGCCGCGCCGGCGGCGGCGGCGTGCACGATCTGATCGAGACCTAACTCCGAAGCGTCGCCGACGATAGCGTCGATGTCATCGACCGTCACCTCTGCGCCGTTGCCCGTGTAAAGAGCGAGCTTTTCGACTTCGTTGCGCGACAACGCCCGGTCGGCGCCGAGCAGACTGATCAGGTGATCGCGCGCCTGGTTCGAGAGGGTCAGTTTGTGGGCGGTCGCGACGTCGCCGATCATCGTTGCCAACGA
>JAYUAJ010000485.1:0-3131 GCA_043741375.1 Hyphomicrobiaceae bacterium
GGTGTAGATGATCTGCAGGCCGAGCTGCGCGAACAGGCTTGGGTCGCGTACCATCAGCCGCCATTCTTTCAGCCGGAGACTGCGGCCGATGCCGGAGCGGAAGCGCTTCACGGCCGATGAGCCTGCGCGGCTGCGGCTGGCGGGGGCGCCAGCTGCGGCGGTGGCGGCGCGTGCGAACCGTTCGCCAACGGCCCATATCATCACGGTAAAGATGATAAAGCCAAGCAGCACCAGCAGCGTCATGTCGATGAGGTTGCCGCGCACCGCGTTCAGCGGCAACCAGAGCAGGCCGCCAAAGCCGGTCTTGGATACTACCCCCGCATGATCCAACCAACGCGCAGCGGCTTCGCGCGTGGCGGATGGCAGGACGGCAAAAATCTGCGCGCCCAGCACGAAGGCGCCGCCGATGCTGGCGCCCGTCATTTGGGCATAGAGCCGGGCGCGGACTGGACCGACCAGGAAGAACAGACCAATGGCAAGGCCAAGACCGATCGCGGTAGCGATCAGCGCGAGGCCGACCAGCGCGGGATAAATGCCCAGCCAAGCCGCGCTGTCGAGCAGCGCGCCCATGTCGGCTATCGGCAAGAGAAATACCGCCAACGCTCCCCATGTGCCGGCTGCGATCGCAGCGGCCTTGGCCGCAATGATGCGTCCGGGCGGCAGCGGCGACCCCAGCAGCAGGTCGAGATCGGCACGATCATAGAGCGTGCGTGTCGCGCCAAACAGGCTCTGCGCGATCATCCAGGCGAAGACGGCGCCAAGGACACCAGCCAGCGGCGTCAGATTGGCATCGGGGCCATGCATCAGCGGGGTCAAGAGGTGCACGGCAGGCCACGCAATAAGATGCAGCACGCCCAGGCAAGCGAGCAGGATCGCAGCACTCCAGCGCGTGGTTCCCCCGAACATGGCCGAAAAGCCGCGCCAGCTGAGCCGGACGTCGTGCACGAGCAGGGCGGGGAAACTGCCGGGTGACAGTCTGACGGGTGCCAGGCTCATGACGCCAGCGGCTCCCGCCCCGTCAGCGACAGGAAGACGTCTTCCAGCGAAGACGATCCGCGTCCGGCTTTTTCGCGCAGTTCCGCCAACGTCCCTTCGGCGGCGAGACATCCGCGGTTAACGATCCCGATGCGGTCGGCGAGGCGCTCGGCCACTTCGAGAATGTGCGTGGTCAGTATAATCGTCGCGCCGGCTTTGACGCGCGCATGCAGAAGATCCTTCACCTGCCGCGCCACACCGGCATCGATGCCGGTGAGGGGCTCGTCGAGCATGATCAGCTTGGGATCGTGAATGAGCGCACCCGCCAGCGCCACCTTCTGCTTCATGCCACGCGAAAACCCTTCGCAGCGGGTGTGGCGATGCGGTTTCAGCTCCAGCACGTCAATGAGTTCAACGGCGCGAGCCTCGGCCAACGCTGGCGCTACGCCCCACAGGCCGGCAACGAATTCGAGATATTCGAGCGGCGTGAGCTTGTCATAAAGCATGGGTTCGTCGGGCAGCCAGGCCGTGATGCGTTTGGCGGCAATCGGGTCCTTGAGCGCATCAATGCCGAAAATGCTGATCTCGCCAGCATCGGGTCGCAACAGCCCCGCAATCATGCGCAGCGTGGTCGTCTTGCCCGCCCCGTTCGGGCCAAGCAGGGCGTAGAACTCGCCCGGCTGCACCGTGAGATCCATGCGCTCGACGGCGACGGCAGGTCCGAAGGTTTTGCGCACGGCGCTGAGGTGCAGCGCGGAGGTGGATGCAACTGGTGGGGCGGCGACGTCACGGAACGGGACAACGCTTTGCACTAAGGACACGGGTTACCTCCACCAACGCCAACTTGGGCTTAACCTAGCAAGGCGATCTTTCAGTGCGGTTACCGGAGTGGGCTGGTAAACGACACTAAGCATTTGTTGTCTAAGCTTGAGTGGGCGTGACGCGCCGGGTTGGCATTCCTCCAGATCTCGCAAAGTATGTCGTGCAGACCATAGCCATTGAACGAATTGTCATTGAAGTGGGGACTGACCCGGGCCGGGCCGCGACCGCGAATGTCGAGGCTGCCATCAAGCGACATGGGATCACTTACCCTGTCGCTCACGACAACAACTTTGCAACCTGGAACGCCTACGGCAACCAGTACTGGCCGGCCCAATACATCCTCGATAAGGACGGACGGGTCGCCTATCAGCACGCTGGCGAAGGCCAATACGACACCATCGAGAAGACGATCCAGGGTCTCTTGAACGCAGCCAGTTGATTTGCTGCCGTGTCGGCCCCAACATCCCAAGGCCAGCCGCAATCTCAGACCGAGCTTGAGGCTGGCTCATATGGGTGTGTAAACGTCCATCGTGCCGAGGATGCGCCCGTTGGTGTGATCGGCCCTCAGCTGCCCGCGCCGGCCCCTCACCCCTCAAGCCCCAAGGTCTGCACCGGTCCCCCCTCCGGCTGCTCCGGCCCGTGGGCCGGCTGCACGATCAGGCAGTCGGCGCGCGCGAGAGTGGCTACCAGCGAAGAATCCTGGGACGGGAGCGGCTCAACGGTTGGCGGCGATCCGGGGGTGACGATGCGGGCGCGGATGTAGTGTTGGCGCGGACCGTTGGCGGGAAGGGGGGTGGCGAGCATCGCCGTCGTCATCGCCACGCGCGGCTCGGCGCCTTGCAGCGCGCGGATGAGGGGGAGAAGGAAAATCTGCGCGCAGAGCGTCGCCGAGACCGGGTTGCCGGGCAGGCCCAGGACGCGCTGGCTGCCGAGCTTTCCGTACATCAGCGGTTTGCCCGGCCGCATGGCGATGCGCCAGAACGCGAGATCCAGGCCGCGGGCGGTGAGGGCTTTTTGCACCAGGTCGTGGTCGCCGACCGAGGCGCCGCCGATGGTGACGAGGATGTCGGCGCCCACCGCGGAGGCGATCTTGGCGTCCAGGTCGGGGAGCGAATCGCGGGCGATGCCGAGCGGGAGCGGTGCGCCCCCGGCCGAGGCGATCATACTGGCGAGGCCGATCGGGATGGAGGAGACGATCTGGTCGGGGCCGGGGGTTGCGCCGGGCGGCACGAGTTCATCGCCGGTCGCAAGGATGGCGACTGTTGGTCTGCGGGTGACTGAAAGCGATCCGTGGCCGGAGCTTGCCGCCAGCATCAGGTCGCGCGCGGTGAGCC
>JAYUAJ010000486.1:0-3130 GCA_043741375.1 Hyphomicrobiaceae bacterium
ACAGGCCTTGCCACCATGGTGGACCCGCGCGCCGCCGTTCTCAATTTCGAACGGCTGGCGGCCCTCGGCGCGCGCGGCAGCTTCGGCTACTATGAGGCCCTCGATTTTACCCCCTCGCGCTTGCCCGACGGCCAGGATGTGGCCATCGTCCGCTGTGTCATGGCCCACCATCAGGGCATGACCATTGTCGCCGTCGCTAATACGCTGCACGACGGAGCGATGCGCGCCAGGTTCCACCGTGAGCCCATGATCCGTGCGTGCGAGCTGCTGCTGCAGGAACGCATGCCGCGTGATGTGGCCGTGGCGCATCCGCGGGCCGAAGAGGTGCGTATCGCCCCCGCCGAAAGGAGTTCGGAAACGCCAGCGGTTCGCCGGTTAAGCGGACCACCCGCCGGCGCTGCGGTCACGCATCTTCTCTCCAACGGCCGATATGCGGTTATGCTGACGGCTTCGGGCGCAGGCTACAGCCGCTGGCGCGACATGGCGATCACCCGCTGGCGCGAGGACGTGACGCGCGACGGCTGGGGCTCTTTCATCTTCTTCCGCGACGTCCAAAATGGAGCGACCTGGTCGGTTGGCGCGCAGCCGGCCGGCGCCGCGCCCGAGTCCTCGGAAGTTATCTTCAGCGAGGATCACGCCGAGTTCATACGTCGCGACGGCGCACTGACCACGGTGATGGATGTTCTGATTTCCAGCGAGGATGACGGTGAAGTGCGCCGTGTTTCGGTGACCAACAGCGGCCGGCGCGCGCGCGATATTGAAATCACGTCGTATGCGGAGGTCGTGCTCACAACGCCCGCCGCCGACGCCGCCCATCCCGCCTTCGCCAAAATGTTCGTGCAAACCGAGCATCTGCCGGAGTTCGGCGCACTGATTGCCACGCGCCGGCCCCGCTCGCACGGCGAACCTAGAGTGTGGGCGGCGCATTTCGCCGTTCTCGAAGCCGTTGCCGGCGCCGATATGCAATTCGAAACGGATCGCGCCGGCTTCATTGGCCGTGGGCGGTCAATCGATGGCGCGGCGGCCATCGTGGACGGCAAGCCACTGTCAAATACCGTTGGCACTGTGCTCGATCCAATCTTCTCACTACGCCAGCGCGTCACGATCGCCCCTGGCAAGGTAGCGCGGGTGGCCTTTTGGACCGTGGTCGCATCAACGCGTGCGGAACTCCTGGACCTCATCGATAAGCATCATGATCGCAGCGCCTTCGACCGCGCCAAAACGCTGGCGTGGACGCAAGCGCAAGTGCAACTCCGGCACCTCGATGTTGATTCGGAAGAGGCGGCCGACTTCCAGCGTCTGGCGGCGCCCATACTGTATGCCGATCCCAGGTTCAGGGCGGGCTCCGAGGCGATTATACGCGGCGCCGGTTCGCAATCGGGGTTGTGGCCGCAATCCGTCTCGGGAGACTTTCCGATCGTCCTGTTACGGATTGATGATGTTGAGGACATTGCCCAGTTGCGGCAATTGTTGCGCGCGCACGAATACTGGCGTCTGAAGCGTCTCAACGTCGACTTGGTCATCGTCAATGAACGGGCCTCGTCCTATGTTCAGGACTTGCAGATCGCTATTGAAACGGCTGTGCGAACGAGCCAATCGCGCCCGCGTTATGGCGTCGAGCCCACCCACGGCGCCATTTTTGCGCTGCGTGCTGATTTGATGAGCGCCGAAACGCGCAGCTTGCTGCAAGCGGTAGCGCGGGTGTCGCTGCTGGCACGCCGGGGCCCTATTGCCGATCAGTTGGCGAGACTGCCGCCATCGAAGTCCTGGCCGCTACCGGAGCGCCGCCGCAAGACGGCAGTGCCGACATCTTTGACACCGAGATCGTCTGTACAAAGCAAACTGGAGTTCTTCAACGGACTCGGCGGCTTTGATAAGAACGGCCGCGAGTATGTGACGATTCTCAATGCGGGCGATGCGACGCCCGCGCCCTGGATCAATGTTGTCGCCAATCCCAGCTTCGGCTTTCAGGCGTCGGCGACGGGAAGCGGGTTTACCTGGGCGCTGAACAGTCGCGAAAACCAACTTACAGCGTGGTCGAACGATCCCGTCATGGATCCGGCCAGCGAGGCGTTTTACATCCGCGACGAAAGCACCGGCGAGGTCTGGACCCCAACGGCTCAGCCTCTTCGCGACGGCGGAACCTACATTGCCCGGCACGGTTTCGGCTACAGCCGCTTCGAACATGAAGCTGGTGGCATCGAGGCGGTACTGCTGCAATTCGTGCCTACAGACGATCCGATTAAGATATCTCGACTGACCCTGCGCAACCTCTCGGCTACTTCGCGACAGTTGTCGATTACGGCCTATACAGAGTGGGTGTTGGGTACAGCGCGCGGAGCGTCGGCTGCCTTTATCACTACGGAAATCGATGCGGTGACCGGCGCGATGTTCGCGCGCAATCCGTGGAGCATCGCCTTTTCAAGCCGTGTCGCCTTCGCCGACCTAGGCGGGCGGCAGACGAATTGGACCGCTGATCGCACGGAATTCTTGGGCCGGGCGGGCGGAACTTCGGCTCCGGCCGCATTGTTGTCCAGGG
Organism: Hyphomicrobiaceae bacterium; assembly: GCA_043741375.1. Taxonomy (GTDB): domain Bacteria; phylum Pseudomonadota; class Alphaproteobacteria; order Rhizobiales; family Hyphomicrobiaceae; genus JANYHF01. The sequence continues at coordinate 2,540 of JAYUAJ010000486.1, forward strand.
CGCCGTTGTCCAAGGCCATAGGGGCAGGGTTCGATCCTTGCACGGCCTTGCAGCGCGTGATCAGCATCCGGCCCGGCGAGACCATAGAGGTCGTCGCCTCAATCGGGCAATGCGCGGCAGTCGAGGACGCGCGCATACTGATTGAACGCTATCGCTTGGCCGATCTCGATGCTGTTATGAGCAAAGTAACTGATCAGTGGGCGGAGCTGCTGGGCGCGGTCCAAGTCAAGACACCCGATAGAGCAATGGACATAATGCTGAATGGCTGGCTGCTATATCAGACCATTGCCTGCCGCGTTTGGGCTCGCTCGGGCTTCTATCAGGCCAGCGGCGCCTACGGTTTTCGTGATCAGCTCCAGGACGGCATGGCGCTGAGCTTTGCCAAACCAGGCGAAACGCGGTCGCACTTGCTGCGCGCCGCTGGGCGCCAGTTCGTCGAGGGTGATGTGCAGCATTGGTGGTTGCCGCAGTCGGGCCAGGGCGTGCGTACACGGATTTCCGATGACCGGGTGTGGCTCGCCTATGCGGTGGCGACCTACATTTCATCATCTGGCGACGTCGATGTTCTCGATGAAGCTGTGCCGTTTCTTG
>JAYUAJ010000487.1:0-16375 GCA_043741375.1 Hyphomicrobiaceae bacterium
CCGCTGCACGACTGGCACTTGGCCAACGGCGGCGTTATGACCGAGGCTGGACCGTGGCTGCGCTGCAGTTACTATCGCTGGGCCGGCGCAACCACCGAACAGGCCTATGTGCCCGAGATGCAGCACGTGCGAACCGCAGTCGGCATCTCCGACGTCTCGAGCCTCGGCAAGATCGATGTCCAGGGGCCGGACGCGGCCGAGTTCCTCAACCGCATCTACGTCAACGGCTTTGCCAAGCTCCCCATCGGCAAGGCGCGCTACGGCGTGATGCTCTACGATGACGGCACGGTCTACGACGACGGCACAGTTACAAGGCTGGGCGAACATCACTACTTCGTCTCCACCACCACGGCCCGCTCGGGCGAAATCCTGTCGTGGATGGAGTATCTGCTGCAAACCGCGTGGACCGAGCTGCGCGTCCACGTTACGTCGTTAACGGATGAATGGGCGGCCATGGCCGTGTCAGGCCCGCTCGCCCGCATAGCGCTGGAACTGGCCTTCCCCGGCGCCGATGTTTCGAACACCGCCATGCCTTTCATGGGCGCCAAAGAGTTCTCGTCCGAGGGCGTGCCGATACGCCTGCTACGTCTCTCCTTCTCCGGCGAACTCGGCTACGAGGTCTATACGCCCGCCGACTTCGGGATCGCGCTGTGGGAGCACATTCTTGCCGCCGCAAAGCCGTTGGATATCAAGCCGTACGGACTGGAGGCGCTGGCCTCGCTGCGCATCGAGAAGGGTCATGTGGCGGGTATCGATATCGATCAGCGCAATACTCTTTACGATCTCGGCCTTGGCAAAATGGCGAGCAAGGACAAGCCGTTCATCGGCAAGGTGCTGCTCGACCGGCCGGCGCACCTCGCCGAAGATCGTTGGAGCCTGGTCGGGCTGGAGTGCCTGGAACCTGACAAGCGCCTGCGCGGCGGCGCCATCCTGTTTCAGCTCACAGACAATATTGCCGGCCACGGCCGCGGCTACATCACCGCCGTCACATGGTCCAACGAACGGAAAAAATACATCGCGCTGGCGCTGTTCCAGGGCGGACTCACGTTCGAGGGCACCGAAATCGTCTGCGCCTTCCCATTGCGCGACGAACTGGTGCGGGCACGCATCGTCTCGCCGCAGTTTATCGATCCCAAGGGAGAACGCCTCCATGCTTGAGCGAACGAGCGCCATCGCTACGGGATTGGCGCGCGGCGGCCGCAAACCGCATGGCCAAGCCGGCTGCCGGCTCGGCGAGGTGCGGGACTGGGCGCTGCTGCAGGTGGCGGGATCCCCTGGCAGCTTCGGCGAGATCGAGGCTATTGTCGCAGCTCACTGTGGAGCTACCGCGCCCACCATCGGAACCGCCGTCCGATCAGGCGACGCGGTTCTGATGCGCACTGGCCCCGAGCAAATTTGGATCGTCGGCCAGGGCCAAACTCACCCCCAGGAGTCAGCGATCCGCGCCGCGATACCGCCTGGGGTTGGGACCCTGACCTCGCTCTCTCACAGCCGTACACGGATTTTCATCGATGGACCGCCGGCCCGTGACATCCTCGCCAAGGGGATAGCCATCGATCTTTCGGCAGATCGTTTCCCGGTCGACTGCTTCGCCATGACCGGCCTCGATCATACGCCGATCCTGCTGCACCGCGCCGCCGCCGACCGCTTCGAGATCTACGCCATGCGGACCTTCGCCCTCACGGTCTGGGACTGGCTGACCGACGCGGCGCTGGAATTCGGGTACGATGTGTAGGGTGGGCTGAGCCCTTTTGCGAAGCCCGCCTCGGGACCACCGATTGCTCTGGTGGTTTCGTAAAGTACTCAGTTCACCCTACGGTGCAAGGGTGCCCCATTCGACGTCACGCCTTCTCGTGCGCCAGCTCCTCCGGCGTGAACCGGTAGTGCGTGCTACAGAATTCGCATTTCGCCTTTATCAGGCCGTCGGGCTCCACCATGCCAGCGATCTCGTCGGGCTGGAAGCGCGCGATGATCCCCGCCAGGCGCTCGTGCGAGCAGTTGCATTGCGCCGTGAGCGGCGTCGCACCATAGGCGCGCACGCCCTCCTCGTTGAACAGGCGGATCAGCAGGCGCTCGGGGGCCAGGGTTGGGTCGATCAGCTCGTGGTCCTCGACGGTGGCAGCCAGCATACGCGTGCGCTCCCAATCGTCGTCCGGCTCGTAACCGGTGCCATCGCCCTTCAAGATGTCGCGATCAGGAAGGCCCGCGCCGCCTTCGGACGAGAGGTGCTGGATCATCAAGCCGCCGACGCGCCAGTGCCAGCCGCGACCTTTGACGCCGGCCGAGAATTCCTTGCCGACGGCGAGGCGGATAAAGGTCGGCAGCTGCACGGACTGGCGAAAGTAGGCGAGCGCGGTTTCGGAGAGGGTCTGTGCCTGCAGTTGCACGATGCCCTGATGCCGATCCTGCTCGCCGCCAGGGTCGATGGTGAGGGCGAGGTGACCGTTGCCCAAGAGCTTGGCTTCGTCGATCGGGCCGGCTGCTTCCAGGCCGGCAATCGCCACCGCGTCGAAATTGGCGTAACCGCGCAACTTGCCCGGGCTCTCGCAACTCGCGACCAACAGGGAAAGCGGACCGTCGGTCTTGGTCTGCAGGATGATCTTGGCGTCGGTTTTCAGCGCCGCGCCGAGCATGGCGGACAGTGCCAGGGCCGCACCCAGGACGCGGGTGACCGAGTCGGGATAGTCGTGCCGGGTGAGAATTTCATCGGCCGCGGGGCCGAGGCGGACAAGCCGTCCCATGACGCCAGAGGCTTCAGCGCGAAAAGGCAGCGCGACATCGTCGGGGAGCGGTGCGGGTGTTGGGCTAATCATTACGCGGAACCTTCTGCGCGCATCTTCATCGCAGGCGCGAACCGACGTTCGACACATCGGCCTCGATGCTTGTCAATCCTTACCCAGGCACCAGGCTAGTATGGCCTTTTGGGCGTGCAATCGGTTTTCCGCTTCATCCCAAACGCGCGACTGCGGGCCGTCAATGACTTCGGCCGTGACCTCGTTCCCCCGGTAGGCTGGGAGATCGTGCAGGAAAATGGCGTCTGTCTTGGCCAGCCGCATCAAGGCGTCGTCGACCTGATAGGGTCCGAGCAGCTGCTTCCTGCGCGGGGCGTCGGTCTGGCCCATGGAGACCCAGGTGTCGGTGACGACGCACCCGGCGCCTCGCACGGCCTTGCGGGGATCATCCGTGAGCGTGATATCGCCACCCTGCTGGCGCGCCCACGTGATAACGGCAGGGTCGGGGTTGAGTTGCGGCGGCACGCCCAGGCGCAATTTGAAACCGAAATGGCAAGCCGCATGAATCCAGGACGTGGCGACATTGTTGCCATCACCCACCCAGGCGACGGTCGCGCCTTCGATGCGCCCACGGCTTTCTTCGAACGTGACGATGTCGGCCATGATCTGGCACGGGTGGCTGAAATCGGTCAGGCCGTTGATGACCGGAACGCTTGCATTGGCCGCCAAATCCAGGAGGTCTGAATGCGCATTGCCGCGCAGCATGATGACATCGCCATAGCGCGACATGACCCGCGCAGTGTCGGCGATGCTCTCGCCGCGACCGAGTTGCAAGTCGGCAGCATTCAAAGGCGACAGGCTCTGGCCGCCCAGCTGACGCATCGCCAGATCGAAGCTGATGCGCGTCCGGGTGGACGGCTTGGTGAAAATCATGATGAGGACCAAGTCCTCGATGCCGTCGGGGCGCAGGTGTGCCGGCACGCGGCGGCCGGCAGCCTTCATGGTGCGGGCATTGTCGATGAGGCGGCGCAGCACTTTTGGCTCGATATCGGAGAGATCGAGGAAATGTCGAGGATTCTCGGGTGCATGGACGCTCGCCTTGGGCGCGGCCACCGTGGGCTTGGGCGCCAGCTTGGTCTTGCTCATACCGCTTGCCTTTCCAGCGCGGCGGCGGCCTTGCCGATGCGCGCGACCGCCTCGCCGATCTCGGCGTCGGAAACAATCAGCGCGGGCAGAAGGCGCATGACATTGTCGCCCGCTGGCACCCCCAGGACGTGCTGTTCCTGCGCGGCCGCGATCATGTCGCCGACTGGCGGTTTCAGCTTCAAGCCCATCATGAGCCCTTCGCCGCGGACCTCATCAATGACTGCCGGGTACCGATCTTTGAGTTCAGCGAGGCGCTGTTTCAAGAGCAACCCCTTGCGCGCGACTTCGGCAAGGAACTCAGGCTTCGCAACCACATCGAGCACGGCATTGCCCACCGCCATGGCCAGCGGATTGCCGCCGAAAGTTGAACCATGTGTGCCCGCGATCATGCCCGCAGCGGCCGCTTCGGTCGCCAGGAACGCGCCCATCGGGAAACCGCCGCCCAGCCCCTTGGCAAGCGCCATGATGTCCGGCTCGATGCCGGCCCACTCATAGGCGAAGAGTTTTCCGGTTCGACCCATGCCACATTGGATCTCGTCCAAGATGAGCAGGATCTTGTGCTGGTCGCACAGCGCCCGCAGCCCGCGCAAAAAGTCAGCGGGGACGGCGCGGATGCCGCCTTCGCCCTGGATCGGCTCGATCATGATAGCGGCGGTTTCAGGCGTGATGGCGGCTTCGGTCAGCGCCATCGATAGTTCGGCGACGTGGTCGAAGCCATCCACCTTCGGGCCGAAACCGTCCAGGTGCTTGGCGTTGTTGCCGGCAGAAATGGTCGCCAGAGTGCGCCCGTGGAACGCGCCATCGAAGGTAATGACGCGATAGCGCTCGGGCGCTCCCATCTTGGAGTGATACTTGCGGGCGGTTTTGATGGCGCCCTCATTGGCTTCGGCGCCGCTGTTACAGAAGAAGACGCGGTCGGCAAAAGACAGCGCACACAACCGCTCGGCCAGTCGTTCCTGACCGCTAATGCGGAACAGGTTCGACGAATGCCAAATCTTTCCCGCCTGTTCGGTCAAGGCCGCAACCAGATGCGGATGTGCGTGTCCGAGCGCCGACACCGCGACGCCGCCGGTAAAGTCCAGATATCGCTCGCCCTTGGCGGTCTCCAGCCACACGCCCTCCCCCCGCTCGAACACCAGATCGCGGCGCGCATAGGTAGGCATCACGGCGGTCGACATCGGCGGTACGGCCTCCAAACAAGGGGACAGCGCAACGAAAAATGCCGCCTTCGAGCGAAGCGGCATCAAACCTGTTGATACGTCGCTCCTCCACACCAAGTCAATGTTGCATGCACGACGCCGGCTGAGCTCCGGGTCCCGGATGGCGATCAAGATTCGTGGGTATTCCGCCCTGGCGTGAGTTACCCACGTGACAATTGGGCAACGCCTGACCCGGGCACTCCCGCAGATGATTCGATCTGGCTTGCTCTGATCGCTATGGTTGATGTATCGTTAATTCAGTTAGCCGATGAGTTCCCGTGTGTATTGAGCGTTACGTGTTTTCTGTCTCCGACGGGTCCGGCAAGTCTCCCAAGTAGAGCGTTTGATCAAATCTGTGCGGCGTCTCACCCGTACTGGGCCTGAAAGTTGGCCCGGAGGTTGTATGCGTCCGCCTCAAGACGGGCATTGCTGCCCGGGAGGATAGTATTGTGTCCATTCAATTGGGGACAACCACCATGGCGTGGACCGACGATCGTGTCGAGCAGCTCAAGAAGCTGTGGGGCGAAGGCCTCAGCGCCAGCCAGATCGCCGCACGGCTTGGCGAAGTCACGCGCAATGCGGTGATCGGCAAGGTGCACCGGCTGGGTCTTGCAGGCCGCGCGACGGTTTCGCGCCCCAAGGCCATGCGGCCGCGCAAGAACGTCGTGGTGCGCACGGGCGCCGCCAAGCGCAACAAGATGCAGCGCTATCAAAATCCGGGCTCGGCACAGGGCTTTCCGAATTATCTGCCGGCCGACGGTGGCTTCGACCACAACACCCGCTCCTACGAGGAGCTGGTCATTCCGCTCGAAGAGCGCGCCTCGATCCTGTCGCTGAAGGAAACCAGCTGCCGCTGGCCGATCGGAGATCCGCAGCATGACGAGTTCCACTTCTGCGGCAAGGGCAAGCAAGATGGCCTGCCCTATTGCGAATTCCACGCGCGCCGGGCGTTCCAGCCTGCGCAGAGCCGTCGCCGTGATGCGACGCACCTGCCAGCGCAGATCGCCAAACTGGTGAGCAACGGCTGAACAAGTTAACCGGCGCCGTTTCTGTTTGGGGGCGTTGGACTGCGGGGGAAGTGCCGGAAGCTGTCGCGGGGCAGCGTCCGGCACTTTTTTATTTGAAGGTTCTTTATTTGCCGATGGCGACTCCGCTCCGGCGAGCCGGCCGCGATCGGCGGACGTTCAGGCGTCCCGTTCGCCGAACACGTAGCCGGCGCCGCGGACCGTACGGATGGGATCGCGCTCGCGGCCCCGGTTTAGGCTTTGGCGCAGGCGGCCGATGTGCACGTCCACGGTGCGCTCGTCGATGTAGACGTCGCGGCCCCACACGCTGTCGATCAGTTGGTTGCGACTGAGCACGCGGCCGGCGCTACGCATGAAGTGTTCCAACAGCCGAAATTCAGTAGGCCCGAGGTGGAGGTCACGGCCGTTGCGCGTGACGCGATGGGCCTCCCGGTCCAGTTCGATATCGCCTGCGACGATGCGGTCGACAAACCGGTCGGGGCTGGATCGGCGCAGCAGCGCTTTCACCCGCGCAACGAGTTCCGCCGGCGAAAAGGGCTTTGTGACGTAGTCGTCCGCTCCCGTCGTCAGGCCCCGAATGCGATCACTTTCCTCGGCGCGCGCCGTCAGCATAAGGATCGGCAAACCACGCGTCGCCTTTCCGGCTCGCAGGCGGCGGCACAGCTCGATGCCGGACACGCCGGGCAACATCCAATCCAGCACGATCAGATCCGGCGGCGTTTCGCGCACCGCGATCTCGGCGTCCTCACCACTCACCGCGACATCCACGGCAAAACCATCCGCTTCAAGATTATATTTCAGCAGATCATTCAGCGAAGCTTCGTCTTCCACAACGAGAATGCGTGCGCTCATGCTGCCCTCACCGGCCGGGAATGGTCGTGGATCCGGAATCGTCCCCCTTGGGGCGGTCCTCCGTTAGCTGATTACCCGTGATGAGGTAATACGTCGTTTCGGCGATGTTGGTGGCGTGGTCGCCAATGCGCTCCAGGTTCTTGGCTGCGAACAGCAAATGCGTGCATAGCCCGATATTGCGCGGATCCTCCATCATGTAGGTGAGAAGTTCGCGGAACAGAGAGTTGTAGAGCGCATCGATCTGGTCGTCGCGCCGCCATACGGCCTCGGCCTTGGCCGCGTCGCGCATGGCGAAGGCGTCGAGCACATCCTTCAGCTGGCGCTGTGCAATTTCCGTCATGTGGCCGATGCCGCCCATCAGCTGTGTTGGGCGCTGTTCGCCAGCCACTGCCTTGGCCCGCTTGGCGATGTTCTTGGCAAGATCGCCGATGCGCTCCAGATCGCCGGCGATTTTCATCGCTGTCGTGATCTGGCGCAGATCCATGGCCATCGGCTGACGCTTGGCGATCATGGTTATCGCCACATTTTCCAGCTCTTTCTCGTGCCGGTCGATCACCTTATCACTGGCAATGGCCTGTTCGGCGAGCGACGTGTCGCGCGTGTTCAGGGCCTGGAACGAGCGGTCCAGCTGCCGTTCGGCCAGCCCGCCCATTTCGGCGACTTTGTTGTCGAGCGAGCGCAGTTCGTCCTCGAACGACGTTACGATGTGTGCGCCTTTGGCCATGGGTGGTCTCCTGTCGCGTGGCCTACTGGGTGTCAGGCGCAAGTGCCTGAAACCGCGTAAACCATCAGCCAATGCGGCCCGTGATGTAGTCCTGCGTGCGCTTGTCCGTGGGCGACATGAATATCTTCTGCGTCTCACCCTCTTCGACCAGTGTGCCGAGGTGGAAAAACGCGGTGCGCTGCGAGACGCGCGCGGCCTGCTGCATCGAATGGGTGACGATGATGATGGAGTAGTGCGCTCTGAGATCGTCGATCAGCTCTTCCACGCGCGCCGTGGCGATCGGATCGAGCGCGGAGCACGGCTCGTCCATCAGGATCACCTCGGGGCCAACGGCGATCGCCCGGGCAATACACAAACGCTGCTGTTGTCCGCCGGAAAGCCCGGTCCCGGCCTCCTTCAGGCGGTCCTTTACCTCGTCCCAAAGCCCGGCCTTTTTCAGGCTGGTCTGCACGATGGCATCAAGGTCGGTCTTGTTAGACGCGAGCCCATGGATGCGCGGACCATAGGCGACATTGTCGTAGATCGATTTGGGGAATGGATTGGCCCTTTGGAATACCATGCCGACGCGCTGGCGCAGTTGCACCACGTCCAGGTTCGGATCGTAGACGTCGGCGCCATCGAGCGTGATTTTTCCGGTCACCCGGCAACCCAAAATCGTGTCATTCATGCGGTTGAAGCAGCGCAAGAAGGTCGATTTGCCGCATCCGGATGGCCCGATGAAGGCCATCACCGAGCGATCCGGCACCACCACAGAAACATTCTTCAACGCGTGCTTCTCACCGTAATAAACGTTGCAATCGCTGGCCGTCACGCGCGCGGCAATCTTCGCAGCGCCGCCGTTCAGCGCACCATTGCTATTGAGCTGGGCCTTATCCAACGCGACTACCATTTGCGTTCAAACCTCCGGCGCAGAATGACGGCGATCAGGTTCATCGCCAGCAGGAACAGCAACAGCACCATGGTGGCGCCGGACGTACGTTCGACGAAACCGCGCTCCTGGGCCGACGACCACATATAGATCTGCACCGGGAGCGCCGTCGCCGGGTCCATCGGGGTCTTGGGATAGTCGACCACGAACGCCACCATGCCGATCATGAGAAGCGGCGCGGTTTCGCCGAGCGCCTTGGCAAGCCCGATGATGGTACCGGTGAGAATGCCCGGCATGGCGAGCGGCAAAACGTGGTCGAAGATCGACTGCATCTTCGAGGCGCCGACCCCCAGCGCCGCCTGCCGGATCGACGGCGGCACGGCGGTGATTGCCGCGCGCGCTGCAATGATCACGGTCGGTAGTGTCATCAGGGCAAGGACCAATCCGCCGACCAGGGAGGCCGAGCGCGGCAGGCCCACGAAATTGATGAGTATGGCCAGGCCTAGCAGGCCGAACACGATGGACGGCACGGCCGCCAGGTTGGAGATGTTGACCTCGATGAGATCGGTCCAGCGATTCCTGGGTGCGAACTCCTCCAGGTAAATCGCCGCGGCCACGCCCAGCGGCACCGCCACCAGAAGAACCGTCAGCATCATAAAGAATGAGCCTATCGCGGCGACGCCGAGACCCGCCGTCTCCGGTTGGCTTGACGCACCGCGCGTGAAAAGGCCCCAATTGAAACCGCTTTTCAGCCAGCCCGCCTTCACCAGCCGGTCGATCCAAATCAGCTGCTGGTCTTTGATCTGCCGGCTCTCTTCGGGAACCGCACGGTCAATCGTTCCCTTAAGGACCGCGTCGACGTTGCCGTTCGTGAGTAGCCATATCTTCTGCGTCGTGCCGATCAGCGCCGGGTTATCGAGCACGACTTGGCGGACGTCAACATCGGCACCGTTGGAAATCAGACCGTCGGCCAACGTGGTCGCGGCCGCATCGTCGGGCGAAACGCCGAGCCGCTTGTAGAGCGCCGCCGAAATCAGCGCTGGATAGTCGGCTGCCATCAGGTCGTCATGCGCTTTCGTCCCGTTCGGATCGATCACTGCGGGATCGAGCGCCACGTCCAACATGACGGAACTCTGCTCGAACGCCGTATACCCTTTGCCAATGATGACCGCGAACAGCATCAAGACACAAAGCAATCCAAAAACGATGGCCGTCACGCCCCAGGCTTGGAAGCGCCACTCCGCCGTCCGCCGTTTGGCCACCCGTGCGGCCATGGCCGCTCGGTCGATCGCGGGACCGGCGGCAGTCGTTGTCACGCCCTCGGCGGTCACGTCGGTCATTCGTAGTGCTCCCGGAAGCGCCGGACGACGCTGAGCGCGTAGATGTTCAGGACCAGCGTGATGCAGAACAGCGTCAGCCCCAGCGCGAAGGCAACCAACGTCTGCGGGCTGTTGAACTCAAGGTCGCCGGTCAGCTGGCTGACAATCTTTACCGTCATGGTGGTGACCGGCTGCAGAGGATTGAGTGTCATGTTGGCGGCGATGCCGGCCGCCAACACCACGATCATGGTCTCGCCGATGGCGCGCGACGCGGCCAACAGCACGGCGCCGATCACACCGGGCAGCGCAGCAGGCAACACCACTTTGGTGATGGTTTCTGATTGCGTCGCGCCCAGCCCCAGCGAGCCGTCACGCAAGGTCTGTGGCACAGCATTGATGACGTCGTCCGACAGCGAAGACACGAAAGGGATCAGCATGATGCCCATAACAATGCCCGCCGTCAGCACGCTTGACGCTGACACTGGCACGCCAACGCTTGCGCCCATATCGCGCAGGAACGGGCCGAAACTGATCAACGCGAACAGGCCGTAAACGATGGTCGGAATGCCCGCGAGCAACTCCAGAGCCGGTTTGACTAAACTGCGCACCCTGGGGCTGGCGTACTCCGACATATAGATCGCCGCCATCAATCCCACGGGCACGGCGACCACCAGCGCAACGAGCGATATGTAAGCCGTGCCCCAGAGCAACGGTATCAGCCCGAATTGCCCGGACGCTCCGCCCGATCCGGCGGCAGAGAAGCGCGGGTCCCAAATCAGACTAAGAAAGAAGTCCTTGGCCGGAACCAGCTGGAAGAAATGGATCGTCTCGAACAGCATCGAGAAGATGATGCCGATGGTGGTGAGAACAGCGACGGTCGAAGCCGCCATCAGGCCGGCCAGCATGATGCGTTCCACGCCATTGCGGGCGCGCATGTTTGGGCGGATCGTAAGGAACGCGAAAGTACCGCCAAGCAAGGCGAGCCCCAACGCCACCAGCGTCAGGCCCCAGCGGCTGAATTCAATCCACCGGTTGAGTGTGGTAGCGGCCGCGATCTGGTAGGGTTCAGGCTCGATGCCGATCACGACGCCCTTGGCGCCAAACAGATCCGTAAGAGGCGTTTTGTCTGCGAGCGCCTTGGCGAGATCAGCCGGTGCGACGAGGCGCAACCCTTGCGCCACGTTGCCAATGGCGCTGTCGATCATCGCCAAGTCTGGCTTCGGCTTGGCAAGTACGTCGGCTGGCAGCGAGCGGTGTACGGCGGACTTGATCGAGATCGGCTCGGCGATGCTCCAGCCGGCCACCAGGGCCAAAGCAGGGAGCAAGACGCACAGCGCAGCGTAGGCGCCGTAATAGTGCAATCGCGAATGCAGTTCGTTAAGCCTGCCGGCTACCAGACGGCGCGCCTGGACCGTTGCGAGCAAATAGGCGGCAGCTGCGAGCACAAGAATGACGAGGCATAGAACCGGTATCGACAATTTACGCCTCTCTTCTGCTGCCTGACGCCACTCCCCTGGGGCCGGCGATGGGACAAGTCAACCACCGCCGGACCTGCACAGGGGATCGGGTCACCAAGACCGAACTACTTCATCACCGTCAGATCCTTGGCGAGACCCTCGGCCGCCGTCAATTCCGCAGCCGGAAGGCCAACCAGACCGGACTTGACCAGCGGACCCTTGGGGCCGGCGATCTTGGCGCTGACGAAGAAGTTCACATACTCCTTGAGGCCGGGGATGACGCCGACGTGCGCCTTCTTGACGTAGAAGAAGAGCGGGCGCGAGACCGGATACTTTCCGGCAGCTACCGTCTCGACCGAAGGCGCCACGCCTTCGACCGTAGCGACGCGCAGCTTGTCCTTATTGCTTTCGTAGAACGACAGGCCGAACACGCCGATCGACTGCTTGTTGGACTGCAGGCGGGCGAGCGTCTCGGAGTAGTCTCCGTCGATGTCGACCGAAGCGCCGTCCTTGCGCATCTTGGCGCACAGTTTGTCGATGTCGCCCGGCTTGGCGTCCTTGTTGGCCGCTTCAATCAGAGCACGAGCGCCAGACGCCTTGCAGCCGGCGATCAGAACCTTCTGCTCGAACACTTCACGCGTGCCGTGCTTTTCGCCCGGGACGTAAGCCACGATCGGCCATTCCGGCCAGGCAGCGTTAACGTCTTTGAGCGTCTTGTTCGGATTGTCGGTGAGCTTGCCGTCCTTGGCGACCTGCAAAGCCAGCGCGCTGAACACGTCCTTGGCGGTCAGTTCAAAGGCCGGGCCCTTGGCGTCCGAGGCGAACACGATCCCGTCGTAGCCGAACTTCACTTCGACGATGTCTTTGACGCCAGCTTTCTCGCAATCAGCCTTCTCTTCCGGCTTCATCGGGCGCGAGGAGTTGGCTACGTCGATCTTGTCGTCACCCAGCCCAGCGCAGAACTGCTTGATGCCAGCGCCTGAACCGCCGCCTTCCACGATCGGGCTCTTGAATTTGCCCTGCTTGCCAAACTGCTCGGCCACGACGTTCGCAAACGGCAGCACGGTCGACGAGCCGGCGACGTGGACCTGGTCGCGTCCGGCGAAGGCCGGGCTGGTGGCGCAAGCCGCCGCAATGACCGCTCCAAACGCGATTACGAGTATTTTACTGTGCACTGACAGTCTCCCTCAATGTTGCAATGGCACGCAGCGCCAGGCAGGCTTCCACGGCAAGCCTCTGATAGAACATGGAGGCGAAGCAATTATGACAGTTTAAGTGTATGATAATCCGTAATAAAAATCTATCGAGCGATTTCGCGTATGACGGTTTCTGGAAGCCAGACACGGAACCTTGACCCCCGGCCCAGCTCCGATGTTATCTCCAGCTGGCCGCGATGCCGGTTCACGACGTGCTTGACGATGGCAAGCCCCAGCCCCGTCCCCTCCTTCTTGCGGCTGGCCGCGACATCGACGCGGTAGAACCGCTCGGTGAGACGCGGCAGATGCTGAGGGGCAATGCCGGGTCCATCGTCGATCACATCCACGCGCAACCGCCGCGACGCCGCGTCGGGCTCGATCCGCACCTCGACAGCGCCGCCCGGCCGACCATAGCGGATGGCGTTATGCATCAGGTTCTGGAACACCTGCACCAGCTCGTCGCGCTCGCCCAGCACAATGGCGGGACGCGGCAGTTTCTCAATCGACAGTCGCACCTTTTCCTGCTGCGCCAGGGGCTCCAGCGATTGGCGCAGATCCTCAAGGATATCGTTCAGATCCACTTCGGTGCGCGGCATCAAATGGCTGCGCATTTCGATGCGGCTGAGGCTCATCAGGTCGTCCACCAGACGCCGCATGCGCTGCGCCTGCACACCCATGACAGTGAGGAACTTTTCGCGCGCCGCCGGGTCGTTCTTGGCGGGCCCCTGCAGGGTCTCGATGAAGCCCATGATGGACGCCAGCGGCGTTCGCAACTCGTGGCTGGCGTTGGCGACGAAATCCTTGCGCATGGTATCGACGCGCGCGGCCTCACTGAGGTCGCGCACGATGATCAACAGCTCCGGCGCATCGGCATCGGCGTCGGACATGGGTAATTTCGATAGCGTCGCCAACAGCTTGCGCTCTAGGGGGACACGCTGGTCGAGCGCCACGGCGATCTGCTCGGCGCCATCGCGGACGAGGCCAATGCCCTCGATTAGCTCCGGATTTCGGCTGACGGCGGCCAGCGCAAGACCTGGCGCCAACTGCGGGAACAGCTCGATGGCCCTGTCGTTGAAATCCAGGATGGTGGACTGCTGGCTGACCAAAAGGGCCGCGTCCGGCAGGGCTGCCAGCACCACTCGCCAGCTGGCAGTGCGCGGTACGACGGAGCGCAGCGGGGCGGAATGCGTGACCTGCGGCCGTTCGGCGCCCCGCCGCAACAAGCGCTGCGCCCGATCACGCCATCTGCCGATGTTGCCGGATCCCTCGGCCATGGCTTTGACCTCGCCGAGCTAACCTCTGGACAGCCCCTTGGTGGCCAGATCGTCGAGATAGGCCTGCCAAATCTCGGCCTCGCGGCGGCCAAGGTCGTGCAGATAGGCCCAGCGATAGAAGCCGGTGTCGTGGCCATCGTCGAATACGATCTGCACGGCGTAGTTTCCTACAGCGCGCACATCGGCGATGGCGACGTTGCGCTTGCCGCCCACCGTCACGCGTTGATCGGGCGAGTGGCCCTGGACCTCGGCGCTCGGGCTGGAGACGCGCAGCAGCTCGGCGGGCAGGGTGAAACACTCGCCGTCATCGAAAGCGATGCTCAGCGCGCGCTTGCCAGAGACAAGCTTGATCTCGGTCGGCCAGATATCTTTAGATGTCGCGGCCATGGCTCTGAACGCTCACTCAATCACAATGCGCGGAGCGGCCTTCGCGCCGGCGCCGCCCTCAAGCGACGTCCAGCAGCGCTCGGCGATCGCCCGGTAGATCGCCGCATGCGGGCTATCAGGCGCCGTCGCGACGATGGGCGTACCGAGATCGGATTTCTCGCGGATTTCCATGTGCAGCGGGATCTCGCCTAGGAACGGCACGCCTAGCCGGTCGGCCTCTGTATGCGCGCCACCATGGTCGAAGATATCGGAGCGTGCGCCGCAAGCCGGACAGAGGAAATAGCTCATGTTCTCAACGAAACCGAGCACCGGCACGCTCACCTGTTGGAACATGGCCAGACCCTTGCGCGCATCGATGAGCGCGAGATCCTGCGGCGTGCTGACGATCACCGCGCCCGCCAAAGGCACCTGCTGCGCCATGGTGATCTGCACATCGCCGGTGCCGGGCGGCATATCAACCACCAGCACATCGAGCCCGCCCCAGGCGACTTCGCGCAGCATCTGCGTCAGGGCGGAAATGACCATCGGCCCGCGCCAGATCACAGGCGTACCCTCGTCGACGAGGAAGCCCATGGACATGACGGCGAGGCCATAGCCCTGCATCGGCTTGATCTGTTTCTGCTCGTTGAGCTGCGGTTTTCCCGAAAGCCCGAGCAGGCGCGGCACGGACGGGCCATAAATATCCGCATCGAGAATGCCCACGCGCCGGCCGAGCGCCTGGAAGCCGAGCGCGAGATTGACCGCCGTTGTGGATTTGCCGACGCCGCCTTTTCCGGAAGCCACGGCCACGATGTATTTGACGCCGGGCACCACGATGGGCGTGCCGCGCGCGCCGGGACGGGGCGCGGGCGCCGAGCCGGCCTGGATTGGGCGCTGATGTGACGCCGATGCGGTCGGTCGCGACGAGGGGGCGCCGGCCGCCCGCTCAGCCGTGAGCGTGGCGCTGACTCCATCGACCCCGTCGAGGCGCTTGACAGCCGCCTCGGCCGCGCGCCGCAACGGCTCCATCTCAGCCGCCCGCTCAGCGGGAACGGAGATGGCGAAATACACCTTCCGGTTCGCCAGCACGACTTCGGAGACAAGGCCAAGATCAACCAGGTTGCCCCGGCCATCGGGACCAGGAACGGCTTTCAGTGCGTCGAGCACGGCGTTTCGGGATAGTTCGGCGGGCATTGGAGCTCCGGTGGGTGGCGTTAGTTTTGGCGCGACCATAGGGCCGCCTCGAACCGGGTCAAGCCGAGCCTTCAAATGGCAGCACGTCTCATTTTGGCAGTCTAGGGGCGTCTTGCGGCGATTGATGTGATGACCATCGAATATACGGGCGCGCTCCCTTCTCCCCATGGGAGGACGGATAGCGGCGGCACCCGCTCAGCTTCGCGACGGTGCGCTGCGCGAAATCGCTTGAAACGTTGACCAGTTCGACGGCCAAATTGATCTTGTTGTTATCACTTACCTCATCACCCGGTAATGCGCCTCGGTCGGCGTCATCCCCCGCCCGTTGATCGGCAGCATGTCCTGCGGGCAGGCGCTCATCGCCACCACCACATCCATTTCCGCGCGCAGCAGCACGTAGTCGCCTGGCTTGCTGACGGGCTCACCCCACGACGTGCCGCCGTCCGCCGCCACGGGGATGTTCATCCATAAGTTTAGGGGCGACGGCGTTTCGGCCGATTTCAGACCGACCGCGCGCAAGGCGGCATGCAGATTGTCCGTGCAATTGTCGTGATAGTCGGTGCAGCCGAGCAGCCCATAGCGATAGTCGTCGCAGGCCGCGATCAAGGTATCGTGGATGCCGGGCGACGTGTCTTCGGCAAAGAATAGGATCGGGCGGCGGCGGTTGGAGTAGATCGGCTTGCCCACTTTCGGAAAGATCGAGCCCAGCGTTGGGCGGGAATGCTCGTTGGACATGAATTCCGAAAAATCTTCGGCGTTGAAACACCACGTGTCGACCACCTGCGAGCCGTGCGTGTTGATGATCTGGATCGACTGGCCCCGATTCAGCCGCACTGCCCGGCCACGGCGGGCGGGGATGGTGTGGAGGGCGGCGGAAGCAACGTCGGGCATTTGCGATCCTTTGCGAAGGCTGATTTGGGCAGGGCGCCCAACCGCAATCTGCCCGAAACCAAGTCGATCGGCCAGCCTTGCGGCCCTCCCACATTTCCACTACTCCCCTGCATTACCCACCCCGCCGCTCCG
>JAYUAJ010000488.1:0-3125 GCA_043741375.1 Hyphomicrobiaceae bacterium
ATCGCCTTCGGGCAGGCCGAAGGCCGCCCGCCCAATGCCCAGCAGTCCCAGCCGGCGCCGCGCCCCCTCGTTGTGGCCGGGCATGAGGGAGCCGCCGACACGCGCTACCAATACCTGGCCGAGTTGCGGCTGATCCGCGATTCCGGCGTCTTCGATGCCGGCTACTATCGCCAGACTTACCCCGACCTCGCGGAAACAATCGACGGCGAGTTGCTCAATCACTATTATTTCAACGGTTGGCGCGAGGGCCGCAACCCGTCGTTCTATTTCAACACCAACTCCTATTTGCAACAGTCAGGATTGAAGTCCGGCGGCGGCGCGCACCCCTTGATCCATTATCTCCAGGAGGGCGAAGCCCAAGGCTTGACGCCGACGCCCTGGTTCAGACCCAGATGGTATGCACGAGTCTACAACATCGACCTTAACGCCCACACCGCGCTCCAGCATTACATGCTCGTGGGCCGGGGCAAGTTCCTGAATCCAAATCCTTACTTCGACTGCCACTACTATTTCGCCGCCTATCCCGACATTCGCGCCAATGGGCTTGATCCCTGTGTGCATTATTTCACCAGCGGTTATCTCGAAAGGCGCAATCCGAGCATCAATTTCGACGCCGCCTTTTATGCCGCGCAATACCGCCTCGAGGCAGATGCCGACCCGCTGCTTCACTACCTCGAAATTGGCGAGAACTGCGGCAATCGGATCAACGCCAGCCAACCGGGCGGAGCGGGCGCAATTTACGAAATCGTCCGCGGCTTCACGTCGCCTTCGGACGCCTGCGAAACGCGCGACCCGTCTCTCTGCCAGCGCCGCAAGATCCGCGCCAAGGCTATTGCCTTCTATCTTCCGCAATTCCATCCCATCCCGGAAAACGACAAGACGTGGGGTCCGGGTTTCACCGAATGGCGCAATACGGCGCGCGCCATGCCGCGTTTTTCCGGCCATTATCAGCCGCGCATTCCCGAAGAGCTTGGCTACTACGATCTCATGCAGTCGGACACCATGGCCCGTCAGATCGAAATGGCGAAGCAGGCGGGGCTTCACGGTTTCTGCTTCTACTATTACTGGTTCAACGGCAAGCGGGTGCTGGAAAAGCCGGTCGATAAATTCCTCGACGACGCCTCCCTCGACATGCCCTTTGCGGTGATGTGGGCCAACGAGAACTGGACCCGCCGCTGGGACGGCCTGGACGGCGATATTCTTCTGCATCAGGACTACAGCCGCGACGATGAAGACGCCCTGCTCGCCGATCTCAACCGGCATTTCGCCGATCCGCGCTACATTCGCATCGACGGCCGGCCGCTGTTCATCCTCTACCGGCCTGGCATCGTCCCCGGCGCGGCCGCCACCATCGCCCGCTGGCGCGACGCCTGGAAAATGAAGTACTTCGTCGAACCCCTGATTTTCATGGTGCAGGGCTTCGACAACGCCGATCCCCGCGATTTTGGTCTCGACGGCGCGGTGGAATTTCCGCCCCATCATGTGGGCGCGGGCCTTCCGTCCATCGTCCCCAACCTCGAATTGCTCGATGGCGCCTTCGCCAGGCACGGCATGGCCGTGTCCTACGACGCGCTCGTCGAGCGTTCGCGCGCCGTCAAGGCGCCGGCATTTCCGTTGTTGCGTGGCGCCATTCCGTCCTGGGATAATGAGGCGCGGCGGCGCGGAACCGGCACCGTATATCACGGCTCGACTCCCGCCAAATACGAGAACTGGTTGCGCGACATCGCGAGCCATGCCGCCCGGCATCCGTTCCACGGCGAATCGCTGGTCTTCGTCAATGCCTGGAACGAATGGGCCGAGGCCGCCTATCTCGAGCCGGACGTGCATTATGGCGCGGCCTATCTCAATGCCACGGCGCGTGCCTTGAGCCATAACGCCCGCCGCGAGGCCAAGGACAAGATCGTGGTCGTCAGCCACGACGCCCATCCTCATGGCGCCCAGTTCATTGCCTTGAACATGGCGCGCGTCCTGTCCAGGCAGTTTGGCTTCGACGTCGTCATTCTGGTGCTGGGTGACGGCCCGTTGCTGGAGAAATTTGCCGGGGTCGCTGAAACCCACAAGCTGCCGCCCTCCGGCCGCGAACTGGGGCAATGCCTCGAGGGCCTGGCCCGCCGCGGCTATCGCACCGCGCTTGCCAACACGACCGTGTCGGGCGCCGCCATTCCGTCCCTGAAAGACAAGGGCTTCCACGTCGTCTCCCTGGTCCATGAATTGCCCCGGCTGATTCGCGATTACGCCCTGGAACAGGCCGCGGTGGTGATCGCCGAACAGGCCGACGGCATTGTCTTCGCCGCGCCCGAAGTGCGCGACGGCTTCGTGTCGGTGGCGGGTGATGCGCATGCGGCAAAATTCGTGATCCGCCCGCAGGGCAATTACCGCCGTTGGGTCTCGGCCCCGGCCGAAGCCCGCGAACTCCGCCGGGAACTCGGCCTCGGTCCCAACGACAAGCTCGTCATCAACGTTGCCTACGCCGACCTGCGCAAGGGCTTCGACATTTTCCTCAACGCCGCCAAGTTGCTGATCGGCAAGCGGCCCGACGTGCATTTTCTTTGGGTGGGCGGCGGCACCAGCGACGTGCATAACTGGCTGCTTGACGATCTCGCTCACGACAGCGCTGTCGCCGCCCGTTTCCGGCTGCGGCCATTCACCGACAATGTTGTGCCGGTCTATGAGGCCGCCGATCTGTTCTTCCTGTCCTCGCGCGAAGACCCGTTCCCGACAGCGGTGCTGGAGGCCTTGCGCGCCGGCCTGCCGGTGGTCGGGCTTGAAGGCTCGGGCGGCTCCGCCGGGCTCATCGCCGAGCACGGCCTGCTCGCCGCCCGCTCCGATCTCGCGGCGGCGGCCGCCGCCATCGAAACCCTTCTCGATCTGCCCGGCGGCGAAAAGCAGCGCCGGGCGAAAGCCCGCGTCGCGGCCATCGCGCGCGACTTCCGCTACGACGACTACGTTTATGATCTGACCGCGATCGCCGGCCTTCACCACAGCAGGATTTCCGTGGTGGTTCCGAACTACAACTATGTCCACTATATCGCCGCCCGCCTCGACTCGATCTACGATCAGACCCATCCGCTCTTCGAGGTCATCGTGCTCGATGACAAATCGACCGACCAAAGCCTCGCGCGGAT
>JAYUAJ010000489.1:0-3102 GCA_043741375.1 Hyphomicrobiaceae bacterium
TCCAAATGCGGCGTGCATTGGCGCCGATGATGTTTTCAGATGATGCGCCGGAAACCCGCGAGCGCGCCTGCCCCGTCGCGCCGGTCGAGCCCTCCACAGTTGCGATCGAGAAGCGTACGAAGCGGCGCAGCGCCGATGGCAACGCCATCATGGCGTGGCCGGATCTCATCACCCACCTCGGCACACTGACGTTGAACGAAGTCGCGGTGCCGTTGCAGGGCTCGGCGACCTTCACGCTGCTGGCCCGTCCGACCGCGCTCCAGGAAAAGGCCTTCGGCCTGCTCAGCCTGCCGCTGCCCCGTGTCCAGTAGCAGGGCCCGGCGATTTTTAAAAAACTGAACCATATCAATGTCGTGGTGTATTTCCAAGTGAAAAGTCCAATTTAGCTCTCCAAGGTTCTGGCTTGCCTGAAACTCTGGAACGGAGCAGGTTATATATGCGGCACGCGGCCATCTAGGAAATGCCGGATCAAGATCGGGTGTTTTTAGCGCTTGGGGCGAATCATGAAACAAGAAATCGTAAATCTGTTGCGCGCTGCGCGTGTGTTGCCAATCGCGGAACGGCTCAATTACGTGTCTATATTTTTGCGCGAGCATCGCAGCAATAGTGCATTTGCCCGGTCTTGTCCGGACGAGGCGTTTCCGCCCTGCAAAATCCTATACGATGCCATGTCATCGACGAGCTATCCCGACTATTTTTCCACCGGGCGGCAAATTGCCGGACTGATCCACGCCATGGCCGAGCCCTATTTGCCACAGCAAGAGGCTGTGGTTTGTGAATGGGGCTGCGGCCCGGGTCGCATCATCCGCCACATGCGCCAGATCGATCCCGCGCGAAAACTCCACTTGTTCGCCAGCGACTACAATGGCGGTAGCATCGACTGGTGCGCGAAGCATCTCCGGGGGGTGGATTTCCGGATCAATGGTCTCGCCCCGCCGCTGCCGTTTGGCGCTGAATTGTTCGATTGGCTCTATTGCATCTCGGTGTTTACGCATCTTTCGGAGGCCATGCACCGGGTCTGGATTGCGGAACTCCTGCGGGCCGTCAAGACCGGCGGAATTCTGCTTCTGACTACGCATGGCAACAATTTCCGCAGCAAACTGCTACCGTTCGAGCGGAGTCAATATGATGACGGCGGCCTTGTCGAACGCGGGAACGTTGCGGAGGGATCGCGGACCTATATTGCCTTCGAGAGCCCAGCGTACATGCGGCGGCTTCTGCAAGGTCAGGAGATCTTGCTGCACC
The DNA here is from genome assembly GCA_043741375.1 of Hyphomicrobiaceae bacterium. Lineage (GTDB taxonomy): Bacteria > Pseudomonadota > Alphaproteobacteria > Rhizobiales > Hyphomicrobiaceae > JANYHF01. The sequence continues at coordinate 1,246 of JAYUAJ010000489.1, forward strand.
AGCCCAACCCCAACCCGGTCCTGGCCGGCGGACAGGACGTGTGGATTGTGCGCAAGACCGGAAAGGAGCATTGATCCTAAATCCGGCAGTTGGCCATCTTGCCTGACGGCGGAAGTCGCGCAAGATCAAGGGCATGACCAAGGATACGCGCAAGGCAAGCACTCACCCTGCGGGTGAGCAACCGTTGGTTGAGCGACATGCTCCACCGGCGGCCATCGTCGTCGACAGTTGGGCCGGCCCGGTGCGGGTCGTGTGGGACACCGCGGCGCCGCTGACGCCGTTCGGGCAACTGTCGTTCTTCATCCAGTTCCTGCGGACGACGGGGCTGCTCGACGCCTACATCGGCGACTGCCCTTTGAACTACACGAGCGCCAACGCGCCGAGCAAACGCGACGTGCTCGGAACGGTGCTGCTGTCGGTGCTGGCCGGGCACAAGCGCTACGCGCACATCACCGCTCTGCGTGCCGACACTGTGCAGCCCGAGTTGCTCGGCATGAACCGTGTGATGAGCGAGGATGCGATCCGCCGCGCCTTCCAGGCGATCGTCGAGAACGATCATGCCGGCTGGCTGCGACGTCATCTTGAGCATTGCGTCGCGCCGCTTTTGGGCGAGCCGTGGATCATGGATATCGATACGACGATAAAACCACTTTACGGCCGCCAGGAAGGCGCGGTCGTCGGCTATAATCCCAAGAAGCCCGGCCGGCCCAGTCACGCCTATCACACCTATTTTCTATCCAATCTGCGGCTTATTCTGGATGTCGAGGTGATGGCGGGCAATCAGCATGCTTTCAAGAATGCAGCTCCAGGATTGTGGGCTTTGCTGGATCGCATCGGGAAAGATCGCTGGCCGCGATTTCTGCGCGGTGATGCCGGCATCGGATCGGAGTCGGTGATGCGCGAAAGCGAGGTTCGCGAGCTGGCGTACTTGTTCAAGCTGCGCGTGACGAAGAACGTGAAGAAGGCCATCGAGCGCGCCATGCACGACGGCGCCTGGAGCCGTGCGGGGCACGGCTGGGAAGGCAAGGAGAATCGTTTGAAGCTCGTTGGCTGGAGCACGGCGCGGCGCGTCATTCTGCTGCGGCGCCGGCTGGAAAAACCGCTGGAACAGGCTGAGATCGAGAAGGACGGACAATTGCGGCTGTCATTTGCCGGGCTCGAAGGCAGAGAGGAGAAATGGGAATATACCGCGCTGGTCACCTCGCTCGATCACGAGATATTGTCGCTGGGCCAGCTCTATCGCGATCGCGCAGATTGCGAGAATGCATTCGACGAATTGAAGAACCAATGGGGGTGGGGCGGGTTCACGACGCAGGATCTGGCACGCTGCCAATTGGCCGCACGAAACGTGGCGCTGATCTACAATTGGTGGAACCTGTTCGTGCGCATGGCCGAGCCGGGGCAGCATCTGGAGGCGATCACCAGCCGGCCGCTGCTGCTCGCCAGCATCGGCGCACTCGTCCGCCACGCCCGTCAGACCACGCTGCGGATCGCCAGCACGCACGGCGACGGCCAGTGGGCGGCCGACGCGCTGGCCGGGATCGCACGGTTCCTCGGCAATCTGATGTCCGCTGCGGAGCAGTTGACCCCGCTCGATCGCTGGTACCGCGTCCTCAGCCACGCGCTGCGTCATTTTCTGAAAGGCCGCCAGCTCAAGCCACCGCCACGGCTCACGACAGCCGCCGCCTGATGCAGCTCAGAGTTGAATATGAGGTCCCGCCGTGCGGACGACGGCGGCCAACTGCCGTTTTTAGGTTTAACGATGTCCGAGCCCCGCGCCAACCCGGCGGCGTCGCGGGCATTGCGGGCCAGTGTCCGGCGCCGCTCTTTCGCCATCCGCTCCAGGTCGGCCGCGGC
>JAYUAJ010000490.1:0-7275 GCA_043741375.1 Hyphomicrobiaceae bacterium
GCGCGTGTCTTTGCGTCCAGCAGCGGCGAGGGCGCCTCCTCAACAACTTTCTGGTTGCGGCGTTGAATCGAACATTCCCGTTCGCCGAGATGAATGACGTTGCCATGCTTGTCGCCCAGCACCTGAATCTCGATATGACGCGGGCTTTGGATGAATTTCTCGATCAAGATGCGGTCGTCGCCGAACGAGGACTTTGCTTCAGAGCGAGCCAGGCCAAATCCCTCTTCGGCCTCCTGGGCGGAGTACGCGACACGCATGCCCTTGCCGCCGCCTCCCGCCGAGGCCTTGATCATCACCGGATAGCCGATCTCGGCGGCCACCCGTACCGCCTCACGCGCGTCCGCGATCTCGCCCATATGCCCCGGCACGATCGAGACTTTGGCACGAGCCGCCGCTTTCTTGCTTTCCAACTTATCGCCCATGGCCGCGATCGCCTTGGCATTGGGACCGATAAAGACGATGCCCTCTTTCTCGAGCGCCAGCGGGAAATCAGCGCGCTCAGACAAGAACCCATACCCTGGATGCACCGCCTCGGTGCCCGTCGCCAGGCAGGCGGCGATGATGCGATCCATGGCCAAGTAGGATTGCGCGGCGGGCGCGGGACCAATTGCGACGCGCTCGTCGGCCATCTCCACATGCAGCGCGTCCCGGTCGGCGTCGGAAAACACCGCGACCGTCCCGATGCCCATCCGCCGTGCGGTCTTGATGATCCGGCACGCAATCTCGCCGCGATTGGCAATGAGAATTTTCTTGAACACCCCGGCCCCCGTATCGCGACTGAACGATCCGCTCGCGCGGCGCTGAAGCGGTCTTACGACAGTCGGATCAGCCGAGCAACTTGACGCTGCTCAGCGTGCGGCGATACGGCGATAAAAGGGGCAAGCGTTACTTCGCTGCCACCGTCTTGGCTCCGCCCAGGTCGCCGGACACGGCTGGTTTGTCCGATTGGGCCTTTGTCTCGGCGTCGATGTAGGCGATCAGGTCGGCGGCTTCAGACAGGGACAGGCCAAGACTTGGCATATTGGTGCCCTTGAATTTTACCGTCAGTTCGGCAAGCGTCTTGTCGCCCGCCTTGCGGGCCTTGTCGGGATCCGCGATTAAGTTCACCAGCCAGTCATGGTCGCGCCGAACTGAGACGCCGGCCAGATCCGGCCCCACACGGTCGCCCTTGCCGACCGTGTGGCAGGACATGCACAGTTTACGGAACATGGCCACACCCGGCAGCGCAGGCATTGGCGTCTGGATCGAAGCTAGCGTCGCGGAAGCTGTGGCTTTCTCGACCTGCTGGGGCTGATCGCGCCAGTCGGGGTCCATGGACTTTATGTTCAGCACCAGGAGCGATGGGTCGCTCATGGCGGAATCATGCCCCCACTCGCCGGTGCGATCGTTGCCAAGCAACACCTCGGCCGTATGCTCGGACTTCTTTCGGCTGAGTTCGCCAAGCTTGTTGCGGATCTCTTTGATCACCTCCGGGCTGCCGGTCAGGAACTGCCAGCCGGCTCCAATATCGAACGGCTCTGCGTAGGCTTTGAGCACCGCCGGAGTGTCGTTCTCGGGATCGATGGTGATCGAAACAAAGTAGACGTCACGCCCGACGGAATTGCCCAGCCGGTGCCGGACTTCGGCAAGCCGTGCTGTGGTCAGTGGGCAGAGGTCTTTGCATTTTGCGAAGATGAAGCTGACGACAACGATCTTGCCCTTGATGACGTCGTCGTAGAAATGCAACGCCGTGCCGTTCTGATCGTAGACGATTGCGTTCGTGAAGTACTCGGGTCCCCAACGCTTGACGCCCGCAGCCTCCGCTGTCGTCAGGAGACTGATCGACAGGGCGATGAGCATGACGAGGTGGTTGACGATTCGCACTTTGGCGCTCCTTAAGGCGGTTAGTCAGACGGCAATCGTCCTCAGTCGGACAAAAGGCACATAGGTCATCCCATGACATCCGAGACTGGCGTCTCCGCTGCATTTTCCGAGCCAGTCAGTAGCCTCGACCGTATTTTCGCGTTGTTGATTTTTCGAGGGGCCCAAATACTCAACAGGCAGCACACCGCCAAAACGATGTGCTGCCTGCCGCAATGCAATACTGGCTTGGTGCGCTTACACCGGCGGCCTCGGATCGCCTTCCGGCAAGATCTCCGGCTTGGTCCAGACCACGCCGTCCGGGGTCGGATTGGGGGTATCGGTAATGCCCTTGGCGTCGGGATTGTCGCTTAGCAGCTGGTAGCGCAGCAACATCGCAAAGTCCTCGTGCACGGTATTGTGGCAATGGTTCACATAGGCGCCGCCAAACTCGCCGAACTGCACCTGGAACTGCACTTGGCCCGCAGGACGCAAGCGCCAGACGTCCTTGCGCACCAGCTTCTCGGACGCCGGGATGGTGTTGGCGCCACGGTTCATGGTGATGCCCTCTTCGTAGTGGAGGTGGATCGGGTGATCCCAGCCGCCACCGCCGTTGATGTAGGTCCAGTGCTCAACTTCGCCGGGCTTGGGGATCAACAGTGAGATACGATTGGCATTCATGGAGTGAGCGGTCTGCCCGTTGACCTTGATCGACCACGGGAAGGGCGAACCGTCGGCGCAATCTGGCGTGCACTGACCGGTGACTGGATCACGTGAGTCTCCTTGGCTTCTGACGAACTCGACCACGCGCGTGCGCACCGGGGCGACGATTGGGATCTGCTCGGTGAGGACCGCCGGAACACGGCTCAGGTCCGGATCGGTGGAGCGCAGCGTTACCCACGGATTGTCGTAACTCTGCATCGAGCCGACAATCTTGAACTGCATGATCGGTCCGACCGCTGGATCAACCGAGAGGCCGGCGAATGCCTGGCCCATGGTTACGGCAGCGTCAGGCTTACGGCCGTCCGTCTGCTGCAACAGATTGACCAGATGCAGTTTCTGACCGATGCCAAAGCGCGAGAAGTCGACTACGACGTCGTAGCGCTCGGCGACACCTTGTTGGTCGAGCCCGAACATGGTGATCGGATTTACGACCAAATTGCCGTCGTTGGCGATGAACTGGAACGGCGCCGGCGTCCCAAACGGCGTAGCGATGGCCAACTGCACAAAGCGCGACATGCACGAGTTGAGGATACGGAAGCGGTACTTGCGCGGCAGCACTTCCATCACCGGCCCGTAGGTGTGGTTCACCAGCAGCATGTCGCCGAGGAAACCATCGGTGTTGAAGATGTCGAAGAACAGCTGGCCGTTCGGGTCGGTGGCGGCGTCCGACACCATCAGGTTGATGTCGAAGTCCTGATTGCCGTAGTCCAGCTGGCTGCCGCTAGGCAAGCGAAGGTTGACACCGTCCTGCAGCTTCTCGTTGCCGCGGTCCGGCCCCGAGTAGTAGTTCACCATGCCGGCCATACCCTTGTAGACATTCTCGGCGGTGAAGAAGAAGCGGTGGTCGTGGAACCACATGGTTCCCTGCAGTTCGCGGAAGTCGCCCGGAACCAACTGGAGGCCGCCGTTGCCGTCCGGACCCGAGGCGCGGCGATCCGTACCCTGTGTATTGATCTTGTCGTGGCGGGCGAGCGTGGTCGACCAGTGATAATCGTAGAACGTGCCAGGGAAGTGGAAGGCGTTGCAGGCGCCGTCACTCTCGGCGCCGTTGTGGGCGTTGTGGAAATGGTTGGAAGCTTCGTTGCGCCCAAAACCGTTGTTTTCGGCGCGGCTGACCGGAAGATTGTTGTAGATGCGCGTGAGGACCGGCTCGCCGTAGCGGGCTTTGATGAGCGGCGCCGGCAGACGGCCCTTGGCGCTTGAGCCAGAACCATAGCTCCACACGCTGTTGGGTTGCTGCAGCGGCATGCCCGGATGGTACTTGACGCCGCCATCCAGCTGGTCGGCCTGGTTCAGCGATAGGCAATAGCCCATTTTCGGCGTGAACCGCTCCCAGCGCTGATGCGCGAAGTAGGGCCCGTCGGGGCGTCCTTCGCAGGGCCCGCGACTGGTGGCGTGGTTGCGATAATCGGGATTGGTGGGATCGGCCCGGAAATCCGTGTGATATGAGGTCTTCTTGGCCGGACGTTCCCCAGTTGATGCGGGGAAATTGCAGTTGTACGCGCCGCCCGTGGTGTCGTAGTCGCCTTGCGTTAGCGGCATCGGCTTTTGCAGGTTCAAGCGCTGGAAAGGCTGGGTGAACTTCTTCACCCCGAACAGCGGCGAGCGCGGCGTGCCGGTCGGAACGGCAGCATAGGCACTCTGAGCGTAGGGGCTCAGGCCATTCTTGAGCGCCAAGCCGCCGACCGTGGTGAAGATACCCCATTTGATGAGGTCGCGTTTGGTGATCTGGCCCTGGTTCAGGGCCTGGCGGATTTCAAAACGGTTGTCGCGGGCCTTTTGCGCCTCGATCTGCCGGATACGGGAAGCCTTCTCAGGAAGATACATGTTGCCTACTCGTAGGTTGCCCCGGGATGCGAGGTCAGTCGGCCGCGTCGCTCAACGCCATACAGTGGACCGGCGCCGATGGTCCATATTTGCTCAATCACTGCCAGCTACATTATGCGGATCACGCGTAGTTCTTCTGTTGTGCGAATCATTGTTGAATCGCACTTTTTCAGTTTAAAATGATTTTTCAAATTCCGTTCTGCGTCGTACCGGGTGCTCGCATGCCACTCGTTGTCAAGCACTCGGGCGTTGAATAAATTTTTATCTAATCAGAAATTCTATGTCTTTAGGCCTAAGGTCTGTTTTCCCGGACCAAAGTCTGATTAACGCGTAAAAACCCGCAGTGTTGGTTAAAAATTCTCAGGAGTTCCACGGATGCGTGACCATACTTGCGGTCCTTTATTCCATAGGAGTCCCGTATCGGCGAGCCCAGCACTAGAGTGGGCTTGGCACTTTGGTCGGATAGAGTGTGAGTTCCACGCTACGACCGGCCGCCTCGATCACGACGCTGTCCTTGGCGATTGCGGAGACCCGCCAGCCAGCCAGCGTCTCGCCGATGCCGACCCAGGCGCCGGTTTGCGAGTCGCGAGTTCGCAAGAGGGCACGGCCTCCGTCCGCTGCCGTCAGTGTACCGATTAATTCGATCAAGGCCGGATCGGCGCCTGGTGGCGTGGCGTCCTGGGCGGCCGCTTGGGGAGGCCTGCGGGAGGGCGAGAACAGCGGCCGATCACGGGTGGCGGTGAGCGAGCCGAGATCGGCAATCGGCCGGACGGGGCCGGGTGACACGGCCGCATCCAGCGCCGCCGGCAAGCGTTCCGCGGCTGGAACCACTGACCCTATGGGGTTGGAGGCGACGTGAGACAGCAATCCGGCCATTGCGGCGGCCGCACTCAGCAGCACCAGCTGCATCAGGGTCCTGCCGGTCATGGTTTGGAGTCCGCGTTTGCAGTGATTGCGGGAGACGCGGTCCCGAACACATCAAGCGTCGCATCGATCATGGGCGCGGCGTCGGCGGGAGCGGAGGCCGGAGCAAGCTCGGCGCGCAGATCGGCCACCTCCACAAACATCAGCGGCCGTGCACCCTCGATGGCGTGCAGCATGCGTTGAACCGCCGCCATATCGGTCCGGAAATTAACCCGGACGCCGGTCACCTTGGCCTCGCCGCTGGCGTGCGCCGGCAGCTGGCTGGAGCTCAACAGCTGCAGTTTCTCGGCTTGAGCGATGGCGACCAGCCTTGCCTGCAGCGTCGCTTGCAACGCCAATTCGCTATCTGCTTCGAAGAAGATGTTGTCCGGCTGCGCCACTGCCGCCGCGCCGGTGCGGGCGGCTCGCTCGCGAGCGACTGCGGCCTGCAGCTTGCCGAGATCCGCAAGGCCCGAAGCCACATCGTCAGCAGACTGCTGATGCCGCGACCAGACCGGCAGGCCGACCAAAAGGACCGGCAACGCCAGCGCTGCCAGCAGCAACCCGAGCGCCGCGAGCTTGTTCAACAGTCGCGAAATACCCTTGAATACAGGCATTCTTTACTCCGCAACCTTAGCGTCAACCGGAGCCATCGAGATATGCACCAATGGACCGCTAGCGGCTTCAACGCCGGCCGTGAGCCTCAGACTGAATTGCTCGGCCTTCCGGTTCGTGTCATAGGTGATGGGCGCGGTGAGCCTGACTTCCGAAAATCTCCGCACTGCATCCGCGCCTTGCAAGACCTGGACCAGTGACGTCGCCGACTTGGAAAAGCCGAACATATCGACCGTATGCCCCTCAATATGCAGGCTGCTTAACCAGCTGTCGTCCGGCATCCGGCGCGCCAAATCGTCGACGACGACGACAGTGGCCCGCTGCTCCGCTTTGCGTGCGATCAGACGCTCCGCCGCGGCGCGCAATCCATCTTGTTCAGCGCGTGATTTGCGCAGCCCGGCCAGTTCTTTGCGGGCATCCTTCAGCTTGGCATCGATCTCGCCCTGGGCGCGGTCGTAGCGATCAAAATCGAGCCAGACCGTGGCCCCGCCAAGCAGTAGAAGCGCCAGAGCAAGAACCGCTGTCAGAGCGCTACCGCCGCCCCTGCTGGCGGTTGCTCCTGCCCGCTGCAACAGGTTGATCGCGAGCGGCGCCGTGCCCCCGCGGTTCCAGCAATCCACCCCGTCGACCTGGATCCCTTGCTCCCGCAGCGCCGCCACGATGGGGTCGATGCGTGACCGTTCGACAATGAGCTGCTCGGCTTCCAGGCGGTCATCGCTGCGGGAGCCGGAGGCTACCAGGTGGGCGGAATAAACCTCTTGGCGGCGAAACGGGGTCACCCTCTCAATGTCGAGATTAAGGATGTCGGTTAATCTTGTCTGCGCCGTCCATGGTACGGTTATCGTCCTGGAAAGGCACTCATCATGCCGCAACCGGACCTGCATCTTGACCAATGGCGTCGCTTGCCGAAGCGCCAACAGTTGCGGCGTCAACTCGGTTATTGAGAGTGCGCCGCTGCCATGCCTGCGGCTCCGAGTTACCCGGCCGCCGCGCACGTTTTCGGATAGTAGCCGGAACGACCCATTGGCTCCACCCTCATCGGATGCCAATACAATACGCCGCTCACGCTTTGCGAACGCCTGGCTTAACCATGTCGGCACAAGTCCGGACAGTTGCGTAGACCACCAGCGCCAGAGCGTTCCAGCAACGACATTTGGCGTTATACTTGTCGAAACCGTGCGCACGAAACTCTCCTACACTACCTGGCCTACCGCGAAATCAATGATGCATCATCGTCGACACGGCGGATGATAGTCATCGCTTGATCATGAGCGTTCATTCTATCATCATTGCGTGATTGATCGCAGCAACTTATTGGTTCAGTAAATAAGGCTGTTCGCGATACCGGCAAAACATCGAACCGCGCAT
>JAYUAJ010000491.1:0-3081 GCA_043741375.1 Hyphomicrobiaceae bacterium
ACGGATTTTTCAGCGACCGCGAGGGCCCGGTGCGAAGAGGCGATCAGCGTCGTCCGATCCGGCGTCACCAGCCCGCGCTGGATGGCGCGTCCCGCTTCCATCAGCTCGGCGGCGATGACCACGTCGGTCTCGCCGGGGGTAGGCATCAGGGCGAGCACGGGCTTGCGGCCCTGCCAGCCGTCGGCGGGTGGAGCGAGCAGTTCGACATAGTATAGGGTCGCTCCGGTGCGCTGGGCGACGCCCGCGACCGAGGTGGCTTGTGCGATATAGTCTTGCTGCTCGGCGAGCGCGACGATCCAATCGATCAGCACGCCACCGCCCTGCCCGCCCATGGCGTGCACGGAGAGAGTGATCGGCCGCAGGGACATCATGCCAGCACTGGCCGTGTGGCTTCGCGGCGACGCTGCAGCGCGCCGATCACCCGTCCCCGCAGGCGCGCGACGACCTTGTCCCACCAGTTCGGGTTCTGGATGATATCAGCCCGATAGAAACTCGGGCACAGCACGGCGGCCTCGGCCACCTCACCACAGGTGCCGCAGCCGACGCAGCTGTTGTCGATCGCCACTACGGGATCGTCCTGCAGCGGATCGTTCGATGATTTCAGGCTGAGCGATGGGCACCCCGACAGGCGAATGCAGGCGTGATCGCCCGTGCACATATCTTCATCCACTCCGAAGCGCTGGCGTACGACGCGCTTACCATCCCTGATGGCCTTAGCCAGGATCGGGGTCTCCCGCCGCTGCTTGTTCAGCATGCATTCGGACGAGGCGACGATGACTTTCGGACCCTTTTCCTTGGTCGTCAGCGCCTCACGCAAAGTCGCGCGCATCTTGGCGACGTTATAGGTGCGGTCGATCTGACGGACCCACCCGACCCCGATGCCTTCCACGGCCCGTGTGATCGGGTGCTTGGTGGAACGGCTCTTGTTGCTGGCGCGCGACGACAGAATGTCCTGTCCACCGGTCGCGGCCGAATAGAAGTTGTCGACGATGATGGTGACGCCATCGGACTTGTTGAACACGGCATTGCCGATGCCGCTTGTGAGCCCGTTGTGCCAGAACCCGCCGTCGCCCATGATCGAGATCGGCCGCTTGTTCGCCGGCACATTGAAGGCGGCGGCCGATGCTGTGCCGAGGCCATAGCCCATGGTGGTCGCGCCAATGTGGAACGGCGCGTTGATCGCGAACAGGTGACAGCCGATGTCGGCCGAGACGTGGTGCTGGCCCAACTCCTGCTCGACCAGTTTCATGGCCGAAAAGATCGGCCGCTCGGGGCAGCCCACGCAAAAACTCGGCGGGCGCGGTGGCACCACGCTGGCCAAGGCCTTGACGGCGTCGCTCTCCAGCACCGAGGGCTGATTAGGCGCACGCAGATGATCGGGGATGGCTTCGGGCGCGAACCTGGTCAGGAATGCGCCAATCCCTTTCGCCATCACCGCACCGGTGTATTCGCCTGCCATCGGCAACAGACCCTTGCCAGCGAGCTTGGTCTGAACATCGGCGCGGCGCAGGATGGTGTTCATCGCCTGCTCAATGTACTCAGGTTGGCCTTCTTCCACGATCAGCACGGCGTCCTTGCCGGCGCAAAAGCCGGTCACCTCGTCGTCGATCAGCGGGTAGGTGACGTTGAGGACATAGAGCGGAATGCGGCTGTTGCCCCAGATGTCGGCCAGCCCCAGTCCCTGCAGCGCCCGGATGACGCCATTGTACATCCCGCCCTGCAGGATGATGCCGACCTTGCCGAGATCGCCGTCGAATACCTCGTTGAGCTTGTGGTCCTTGATGTACTTGACCGCCGCCGGCCAGCGCTTTTCCACCTTCTCCCGCTCGTGCAGGTAGGATGCCGGCGGAAGAACGATGCGGCTGGTGTCTCGTTGCGGGTTCTCAAGGGCGTCCCGCAGCGTGTAGGCCGGGCGCTTGTTGGCCTTGGCTGTGAAACTGCCGTGCACGTGGCAGCAGCGGATGCGTACTTCCAGCATGACGGGGGTATTGGAGGCTTCTGAAAGCTCGAACCCCATCTCGACCGCATCGACGATGCTCGGCAGGTTCGGTCGCGGATCGAGCAGCCACATCTGCGATTTCATGGCAAACGCATGGCTGCGCTCCTGCATGATCGAGGAGCCCTCGCCATAGTCTTCACCCACGATGATCAGAGCCCCGCCCGTAACGCCGCCCGAGGCGAGATTGGCCAGGGCGTCGGAGGCGACGTTGGTGCCGACCGTGGCTTTGAAGGTCACCGCACCGCGGATCGGATACATGACGGAAGCGGACAACGTGGCCGCCGCTGCCGCCTCCGAGGCACTGGCCTCAAAGCGCACGTCAAGACCGGCAAGGATGTCCTGCGCATCCGCCAGCACGTCCATCAGATGCGAGATTGGCGCGCCCTGGTAGCCAGCCACATAGCCAACGCCGGATTGCAGCAATGCCTTGGTGATGGCCAGAATGCCTTCGCCACGGAACTCCTTGCCCGCGCCGAGCGTTAGCTGCTGCACCTCGCGGGCAAACGATCGCTCGGCCATGGGGGGGCAGCCTTTTCTTTCACTGGCGAAGTCGGGTACATTGGTGCATGGTTTGCCGCTTGCGACAACACCAGCCTAATCCTGCCAGCGCACGATGCAATCACCCCGCGTCGAGCGAGTCCAAGAGGCGCGACCATGACGCTGCAACGACGCAAGTTCTTACAGGCCGTTCCTGCGGTTCTCGTGGGCCTTGCGGCCTTGCCGAGGATGACCTTGGCCCGCGATATAGATCCCGCCCTTAAGGCGCGCATCAAGGCCATCACCAACGTGTTCGAGGTCGGCAAGCCGGAGGCGGACTATGCTTATGTGGAGGATCTCAAGGACGGGCGCGGCTTCACCGTGACCAACTACGGCTTCGTGACCAGGGAGCGCGAAGTTGCCGACGTCATCACGAAGCTGGTCGCCAAAGTTCCTGAGTCGGCCCTGAAAGGCTTTCTGCCCCGCCTGCCGCCCAAGGCCCGCGGCGCCAATACAAAGGCGTTGACGGATTTTCCGGCGGCGTGGTCAACGGCGGCAAAAGGCTCCGGCGATCTGGCCGATGCCTGCGAGCAGGAGGCCGACGA
>JAYUAJ010000492.1:0-7240 GCA_043741375.1 Hyphomicrobiaceae bacterium
CCGCGTACCGGCTCTTGCCCGAGCGCGCGCCGCCGACGATGAGGGTGATGGTCAACGTGTCATAGTCCTGCGAGATTTGGTATCCAGTACTGGCACTGCCAGAACTGCCGCTGAATGTCACCTCTGAGGGGAGATCACAAGCATGAACATCGACACCAGCAAGACCATTGAAATCGTGGCCTCGCCCATGAAGCTGATCGGCCTCACATTGCTCGGCGTCCTCATGACGTCGGCTTGCGTCGCCATTGTCGCCGGCTACATCCCTGGTGTCGACAGCGACAACTGGCGCTATTGGGTGGTCGCGGTTGGCGTGCCGTTTTTCGGGTTTTGCACCGCCATGGGCGCCTGGCGTGCGCTTAGCGCGTCCGGCCCGGTCGTCACCCTGAGCCCGGCGGGCCTGCTCGACACGCGCGTCTCCGCCGCACCGATCCCTTGGCAAGCTATTCGCGGTATCTCGACCTGGGCTCACAAGGGCCAGAAGGTCATGGTGCTGGATGTGGCCCCTGAGGTGGAGGCCACGCTGCCGCTGACGCGCATTGCCCGCTGGTCGAGGGGCGCCAATAAGTCGCTTGGCGCCGATGGCCTGTGCGTTACGGCGGCAGGCTTGAAAGTCGGCTACGACGAGCTGTTGATGAAAACGGCGGTTTACGCCGAGGCCGCCGTCACCGGTACGCCGATCAAGAGTGGCGTTTGACTCTCAGGCGGCATCGGCTATCTTCCGTCGATTGACGGCGCGCCCCAGGTCATTGACCCAGGGGCGCAAGGGAATCCGGTGCGGCTCTCAATCCGAGCGCCAATTCCGGAGCTGCCCCCGCAACTGTAAGCGGCGAGTTTTCGGTCATCGGCCACTGGCATCTGCCGGGAAGGCGACCGCAGGCGATCGCAGCCGCGAGCCAGGAGACCGGCCGTCAAGGAGACTGAACCCTGTTGGCCGCCGGTGGGGCGGTGAAGGAGAGCCGATATGAACCGCAAGCCCAACGCCACGATCATGACAGCCGCCGATGCCGCTGCGCTGCCGGTGGATCGTTCACGGATTACTGCCCGCGCGTCCCTGACCGCCGCGTTCGCGCTCGGCGCCGGCCTCGTATTCCTGGTCGGCTTTGCCCAGTCGGCTGCGCTGCACGATGCGGCTCACGACACGCGCCACACCATGGCCTTTCCCTGCCATTGATAGTTTGTGGCTCGTAGGTTGGGTTAGCGCGGCCACCGGCCATCGCGTTTAGCCGCCGATGCCTTTTCCCCACGTAACCCAACATGGCTCCGTGCAAGCCGTGTTGGGTTACGTGCGGGTCGGGCTCTGCGTTTTCGCCATGTTGGTTCGAGGCCGCGCTAACCCAACCTACGACTTCTGTATTGGGGCTGCCGTGCTCAATCGTATTGTCTTTGTCGCATTACTCGCGGGCGCTCTCGCCGGCCTCGTCACGTCGGCGTTGCAGCAGGCGCTGGTGGTGCCGCTGATCGTCGCCGCCGAAACCTACGAGTCCGCGCCGGCGCATCATCACGACGCCGGCGGGGCGGCGTCCGAGGCGGCCCCTGCCGCAGCGGGCCCGCACGATACGCCCCTCTTTGACCCGCGCCGCGCCGCCATCACCACCGCGGCGACCGTCGGCGCCGCCATCGGGTTCGCCTTGATGCTGCTTGCCGCCATGCAGGCGCTGGGTGAGACCGTCACGACCGGATCGGCGCTCGCCTGGGCCGTAGCCGGCTTTGCGGTGGTGGGTCTGGCGCCGGCGCTGGGCTTGGCGCCGGAACTCCCGGGATCGGCGGCTGGCGATCTCAACCTGCGTCAGCTGTGGTGGGTTGGCACAGTGCTCGCCTCGGCGATCGGGCTGTGGCTGATGATCCGTAAAAAGACAGTCTGGGCGCTGGCGCTCGGCGTGCTACTGCTCGTTGTCCCCCACATCATCGGCGCGCCACATCCAATTTTGCTGACCAGCACCGTCCCCGCCGAACTCGCCTCGGCGTTTACTGCCCGCAGCCTCGCGATCCAGGCCATCTTCTGGGCGCTGATCGGCGCCCTCTCGGGTTACTTCTGGACGCGTGGCGAGACCGGAGCGCGCCCATGAGCCAGCTCCCGCCCGTCACCCTATTCGTGTGCACCAGCTGCAAGCGGCCGCTGCCGAACGTCGGCCCCGAGGCGTTCGACACGCCGGGCGCTGCCTTCGCCGCTCAGTTGGCCGAGCATCTCGATGGCCAGAACATCATCGTCGAACCCATCGAGTGCCTGGCCGTCTGCAAGCGTCCGCTCACCATCGCGCTTAGCGGCGAAGGCCGCTTCATGTACCTGATCGGCGATCTCGATCCAGACGCGCATCTCAGCGATGTGGTCAGCGCCAGCAAGGCCTACGCCGCCACCGACAACGGCATTGTGCCCTGGCGCGAACGCCCGCAGACCTTTCGCAAGGGCGTGGTCGCCCGCGTGCCCCCAATCGGCTTCAAACAACCGGAACCCGCCACATGAGCACCGCCCCCGCCCCCGCCGCAACCGGCAAAATTCCGTGTACGATCATCACTGGGTTTCTCGGCGCCGGCAAAACCACGATGATCCGCAATCTGTTGCAGAACGCCGGCGGCCGGCGCCTCGCGCTGATCATCAACGAGTTCGGCGATGTGGGCGTGGACGGAGAAATTTTGCGCAACTGCGGCGTTGAGAACTGCCCCGACGAGAACATCGTCGAATTGTCCAACGGCTGCATCTGCTGCACCGTTGCCGATGATTTCGTGCCGACGCTGGAAAAGCTGTTGGCGCTGAGACCCGTCCCCGAACACATCATCATTGAAACCTCTGGGCTGGCCCTGCCAAAACCCCTGGTGAAAGCCTTCGCCTGGCCCGAGATCCGCGACAAGGTGACTGTCGACGGCGTGGTCACCGTGGTAGACGGCCCCGCCGTGGCCGCCGGACAGTTCGCCGAGGACCCGGAGAAGGTCGCGGCCCAACGCGCCGCCGATCCGTCGCTCGATCACGACAATCCGCTCGAAGAGGTGTATGGAGATCAGTTGGCATGCGCCGACATGATCGTCTTGAACAAGACCGACGTGATGACGGCGGAAGACATTGCGCGCGTCACGGGCGAGATCCGCTGCATGATCCCCGCGCGCGTAAAACTCGCGCCGGCGCGCGAGGGCCGCATCGCCGCTGATGTGTTGCTGGGCCTATCAGCCGCCGCCGAAGCGGACATCCAAAACCGCCCGTCCTGTCATGACGGCGAGGCCGAGCATGAGCACGACGATTTCGACACCTTCGTCGTCGAGGTCGCCGAAATGGCGTCGCCGGCTGCGCTCGTCGAGCGCGCCAAGGCGGCGGCTGATAGCTTCGGCATTCTGCGTTTGAAGGGATATTTGGCCATCGCGGGCAAGCCGACGCGCCTCCTGGTGCAAGGCGTGGGGTCGCGGTTTGACCAGCGTTTTGAGCGGGCCTGGAAGACCGGCGAGGCCCGTATCGGAAAACTGGTTGTGATCGGCGAAAAGGGCATCGATCAGGCCTCGATTACGCGCGCGCTGGTGAGCTGAGCAATGAACACCGCCCGTAGATCACCCCCCACCCCACCCCTCCGACCACGAGCGCGGTAACCTAACCATGCACCTCCTGGTCCGTGAAACGGCGACACTCGATGAAACGGCGCAGGCTGAGGACCTCAAACTCGCGCCGGCCGATGTCGTCGTGCTGTCGTTTTCGGACTCAGACCTGAATGCGTTGGCGGCGGCCTGGACAAGTTGGTCCGCCGACGACTTGAGCCGGCGTCCGTCCATGCGCCTGGCAAATCTGCAGCGCCTAAAACATCCGCTCTCTGTCGATCTGCTGATCGAAAAGACCATTGCGGGCAGCAAAGGCGTCTTGGTGCGCTTGCTCGGCGGCATCGAGTACTGGCGCTACGGCCTGGAAGAGTTGGCGCGGGCCTGCCACGCCGGCGGCAAGGTGCTGGCGCTCGTCCCCGGCGATGGACGGCCGGACGGGCGGCTTTCGGCCATGTCCACGCTCGATGCAGAAGACCTCGCCGCCGTCGACGCCCTGATGGCGGCGGGGGGCGCCGGCAATCTCCGCTCAGGACTGGCATTTCTCGGCGCGCGTGCGAAGGGTTCCACAGAGACTGCCCCCACAGCCGTCCCGCTGCCCGATTGCGGCGTCTACCGTGCATCGACCGGAAGAGGCCGTCCGGTCGCCGTCGTTCTCTACCGCTCCCACGTGCTCGCCGCCGACACCGCGCCGATAGATGCGCTTTGTACGTCTCTTGCCGCGCGCGGGCTCGACGCCGAAGCCATTTACGTTCCGAGCCTGAAGGCGCCGGGCGCCGCCGATTTTTTGCGCGCCCGCTTAGCCGCGCGTCCCCCGCGCGTCGTGCTCAACGCCACCGCCTTTTCGGCTGCGGCCGATGACGGGAGCGGCTCGCCGCTGGAGTGCGCCGACACCGCCGTGTTGCAAGTCGTCATGGCCGGCAGCCGCCGCGAGCAATGGGAGAAGGATTCTCGTGGCCTTGGCGCCTCCGACCTCGCCATGCATGTGGTGCTGCCCGAAGCGGACGGACGGCTCAGCGCGGGGGCTATCTCGTTCAAAGAAAGTGATACTTGGATCGAGGAATTGGCGTTTTCGGCCTATCTGCATAAGCCGGCCGAAGATCTGATCGCGGGTGTGGCCGATCTCGCCGCCGGTTGGGTGCGCCTCGCCGTGACCCCGCGCGAAAACCGCAAGGTGGCGCTGGTGCTCTCCACTTATCCGGGCCGCCCGGATCAGATCGCGCATGCCGTCGGGCTTGATGGTCCCGCGAGCGCCATCGGCATTTTGCAGCGGTTGTCGCAAGAAGGCTATACGGTTGGAAATCCTCCGTCAGCGCAGCAATTGCTTGCCGGCGTCACCGATCCTGACTGCGGCGTGCGCTGGCCGGTCACGGAATATCTCAAGGCCTACGCCAAGTTACCGGAAGCGTTCCGTAGCACCATTGTATCGGCCTGGGGCCTGCCCGAGGATGATCCGTCCGTAGTCGCCGGATATTTCCGGCTGCCTGGGACCGCTAGCGGCCACATCCTGGTGATGCTGCAACCTGAGCGTGGCCGAAGCGCCGACCGCAAGAGCAGCTACCACGATCCGGCGCTGCCGCCGCGCCACGCCTATGTGGCGTTCTATCTCTGGCTGCGCGAGGCTGCGGGCGTCGACGCACTCATCCACCTCGGCGCACACGGTACGTTGGAATGGTTGCCTGGAAAATCCGTCGCGCTGTCGCCCGCCTGCGCGCCTCGCGCGCTGATCGGTGGCGTGCCGGTCATCTACCCCTTCATCGTCAACGATCCGGGCGAGGCGGCGGCGGCAAAGCGACGGCTTGGTGCGGTGACCATCGGTCATTTGACGCCGCCCCTGGTCGCCACTGAACTGGACGGCAAGCTCAAGGACGTCGAGGCGCTGATCGACGAATTCTCCGCCGCGCAAGGGCTGGACCCGCGCCGCCGCAAAGTGTTGGCACGCGCCATTGTGGATGCGGCGCACCGGACGGGACTCGCGGGCGAACTGGGGCTGTCGTCCGGCGCCGATCCCGCCGAGGCCATCGCCCGCATCGATGCGTTCCTGTGCGACGTGAAGGAAATGGCGATCCGCGACGGATTGCACGTGTTCGGACAATCCCCCGTCAGCGACGACCCCTTGATCGCCGCCTCGGGACCGGCCGAGATGAACGCGCTGATCGCGGCGCTGGACGGACGCTTCGTCAAGCCCGGCCCCGCGGGCGCGCCCTCGCGCGGGCGCCGCGATGTGCTGCCGACTGGCCGCAATCTCACCACCATCGAGCCGCGCGGGCTGCCAACCCGCACCGCCGTCGTGCACGGCCGCCTCGCCGCAAACGCCATCCTGCAGCGCTATCTCGAAGATCACGGCGCCTATCCACGCGCCATCGTCATGGACCTGTGGGGCTCGGCGAGTCTCCGCACCGGCGGCGAGGAATTGGCGACGGCGCTGCACCTCATGGGCGTGCGTCCGGTTTGGGATCACGCCTCCTCGCGCGTGACGGGGTTCGAGACGCTCGCGCTGGCCGAACTGGGGCGTCCACGCATAGATGTCACCCTGCGGATTTCCGGCCTGTTCCGCGACGTCTTCCCGATGCAGCTCGGTCTCTTTCGCGCTGCGGTGGATATGGTGGCGGGGTTGGACGAGGCGGCTGAGGACAATCCGCTGGCCGCATCGCGGCAAGGCTCTGGCGCGATCATGGATCGGATTTTCGGCGCCGCGCCGGGCTCGTATGGGGCGGGCGTGAGCGACGCTATCGATACGGGCGATTGGCGGACGGCGGACGAGCTCGGAAAGACCTACCTTGAGGCCACGCCGACCGCCTATCGCGGCGAGCAGGACAGCGCCCACACCCCCGGCGCCTTCGCCGTGCGGCTGGCGGGCGCCGACGCCTTCGTGCATGTGCACGATCACAAGGAGGCGGACATTCTGTCGGCGGCCGATTATGCGGCGCATCAGGGCGGGGCGGTGGCGGCGGCCAGCGCGCTCGGGCATGCCGATCTTTCGGCCTATCACATGGATACCGCCAATCCCGAGACACCAAAGGCGCGCACGCTCGCGGAAGAAGCCGTTCGCGTCGTGCACGGTCGCGCCGCCAGCCCGCGCTGGATCGCGGGGCAGATGCGGCACGGGTTCCGCGGCGCCGCGGAAATAGCCTCGACCCTAGACAACGCCTTCGCCTTCGCCGCCACGTCCGGCGCGGTGACCAGCAGTCACTTTGACCGTCTGTACGAGGCCTATCTGGGCGACCCCGCCGTTGCCGCGTTCATCGCCGACGCCAATCCCGCCGCCGGCGCCGCCATGCGCCGCCGCTTCGACGAAGCCATGCGGCGCGGGCTGTGGCAACCGCGCTCGAACTCGGCTATGTTGGCGAACCGGGAGGCGGCCGAATGAGCATCGCCTCCCTCCGCAAGGGCTGGTGCCCCGGGGTGCTCCGCCCCATGGCGTCCGGCGATGGTCTTATCGTGCGGCTGAAACCCAGCGGCGGTGCGTTGTCTGCGGCGGCGGCGTCGCGCATTGCCAGCATGGCCTTGCGTTACGGCTCAGGCGCCATCGACGTAACGCAACGCGCCAATCTGCAACTGCGAGGCATCCGCGAGACAGCCATCGCGCCGCTGACGGACGAACTGAATGCGCTGGATCTGATCGACGCCACGCCTGAGGCCGAGGCGGTGCGCAACGTGGTACTCTCGCCGCTCGCCGGGATCGATCCGGCGTGCAAGGACGGTACGGCGATCGCCCACGCGCTGG
>JAYUAJ010000493.1:0-16066 GCA_043741375.1 Hyphomicrobiaceae bacterium
GCTACCGGGGATTTGCCTTCCTCGACGTGATTTCACCGTGCGTCACCTTCAACAATCATCCAACCTCGACCAAGAGCTACGACTACGTCCGCGCCCACAACATGGCGTCGGAAAACAAGCTTGATTTCGTCGAGGCGCGCGAGGAAATCACGGCGGACTATGCCGAAGGCACGGCCACCGACATCGCCATGCACGATGGGTCGCGGGTGCGGCTCTTCAAGATCGACGGCGGCCACGATCCGCGCGATTCCGATGCCGCAATCGCGACCATCCGCAAGACGGCGGCGACCGGAACGGTGGCGACCGGACTGCTCTATATCGACGAGGCCCAACAGGAACTGCACGATCTGTTGGAGAGCGATGCGCGACCCCTCAACGCGATCCCGTACTCAGAACTTTGCCCGGGTTCAAAAGCCTTAGCCGGCATCAACGCACGCTTTGCCTGACGATCATCGCACTAGAGTGCCGGATCAACGGTGATGCGCAACACACTCTTGTACGTGGCTGGCGGCAGCCGATTGCCTGCGACGAGGCTCAGTGTCAGGGAAACCGGCAGGCTGCTGCCCGTCGCCGACCGCGTTGTCGACAGTGACGTGACAGGCGTCGTCCCGGTGGTGGTAAGAGCCACCGATGCGCCCGATATGCTCGCCAGGGCGTGGTAGTTGATCTGAGTATCGAAGCCAGTCAGCATCGGGATCGATGTGGCCGGCTGCATCGCCGATCCCGACATATAGATTTTGCTCGCGGCGTTGCAGTTGACTGAGAACGATGTGGTCTGCGCCAGGCCGCGAGGCTTGCCCGCAAAGATGTCCGACGAGAAGTCCACAGTGATCGAGTCAGGGGCTGTCAGGGCGCAACCAGAGGCGACATTTGCGGATATCGCGAGGGGCATCTGTCCTTTGAAGGCGTTTCCGGTGAACGTATCGTAGCCGCGCAGGAGCAATGTCTGATCGACATAGAAGCCTGCCATCGGCAATGTCGTCGGCGTTTTGGGCTGGATCGATAGCGATACCGTGCCGGTTGCGGTCAGGGTTCCGGCAGGCGGTGCAAATGACGACAGCGGAATGAATTTCGTGATCGCGCCGGCGCCGAAGTTGATGGCCGAGGTGGTCGATCCAATCGTTGTGATCTCGTAAGGCAGCGTCGAAGAGCCGGTGGGTGATATGGTCATCTGCGCTGGCGACGTATTGCGCTGCAAGGCGATGGCGCCCTTGCATGGGCCTCCCGTCGTCAAGAGAGTCATCACGACCGTGAGAGTGGCCACATAAGTCGATGGCGTAGTTGACACCGTGTAGGCGCCGAGATTCAGCGTCGACGGTGAGGTGGTCTGGAAGCCGGTGATGGTGCAAACGGCATTGGCACGGGCCGGCCAACCCATAAAGAGCGCAGCGCACACGATGAATCGCAGCCACCCGATCATGAGGTCTTCCCTTCCGCCAATGCCGGCAGCGGCCTTAAAACGCCGGCCTTGAAGAGGCCGTCCGTACCCTTTGGAATATCGAGCGAGAACCGCGAGAGCGGTCCGTCGCTGTCCATCTCGATGACCCACCGGCCGGGAGCGAGGCCATCGGCGCCGAACTTTCCAGCTGCGTTGGTGAAGACGGCGACGTGCTTGGATGCGTCTTTTTGCTCTGTCGCCACGCCCGTTAGCAATGCGATTGGTTCGCCCTTATCGTCCTGCAGCGTTCCATAGGCCGAGACCGAATAGGCCGAACCCACCTCGAACGCATAGCCGGCATGGTAGGGCGCATACACATCGAAAGAGCCCTTACCCAGGCTGTAGCCCGCAGCCAATTCATCCACATCGACGGCGACGTTCGCCCTGCCATAGGCCGGCAGACTGCCGACCAGCGCTGGCCCCCAGCCATCGGCAACGACGCGCGGATCGTCCTTGTCGCCAACCGTTACGGTTTTGCCGGCGATGGACTCGTGCGGCGCGACGATGGCGAAGGCGTTGCCACGCATGGGTGCCCCGATCGCGACCTTGTCGCCGGCGAAGGCGATGGCCGTCCCGACCCGGACCGATGAGCGTTGGTCGGCGCTTGCCAGCGAACTCAACGGCCTCAGGCCTGCGCTGTGGCTGACACGGATGTCGCCGCGGTTGCCGGTGTAGCCGATCGAAGCGCCTAGGGCGGCGTCGCCGTTTTCGCCATAGCGGTGCGACTCGGCCGAGCCATCAAAGTGTTCGTAGCCCTTCTGGTCATTCCAGGTTCCGGACATGGCCACATCGCGGGATCGGCTGTCGAAACTGCCGTTCACGTTGGATTTTTCGTCGGGACGCCAGGTGAACTGCATGCCGACGCGGAAGGATGGATCGTCCGTAGTCGTCGTGCTCGCGCCCAGCGAGCCGCCGTCGTTACCGTAGCCGAGCGTGACGCCCCCGCTCATCGCATTGTCGAACTGCGTGTTGAGCGACAGGTCGAGGCCAAAGTGGTCCTGCGCCACCGTCAGCGGCGAAATCTTGAAGGCATCGTCGTTGCCGATCTGGTAGCGGCCAGACAGAGATGTTGACAGGGTCTCTGTCAGCGGAACGGAGTAGGAGGCCGCGAGGCGCCACGAATAGGGATATTGCGGTTTGAGGATGCCGCTGGCGGTTGCCTGGAATTCTCCGGGCGTGCGAAATGCGTCGGAGCGATACTCGGCGCTGAGATGCAAGGACTCCCGCAGGCCGTTGAGGCCGAACGCGAAACCCTCGACATTGTTCAAATCGTAGCTCGCCGTGGCGGCAAAACCCGTCCCGCTGCCGCTCTGGCTGACCGCGCCCTCAAGCCCCAGCATGCCGATGGGCAGGCCAAGCGAGAGCCCGCCACCGCCCAGCAGAACCTTGCTGTCGCCTTGCGCATTCAACTCCGCCGTGACCTGGTCGGTAACGCCGCAGCGCCCGTTCGCCGTCGCGATCCAGTCGGTAGCTACGTAGTTGCGCTCATTGTCGCGCAGGTACGATGGCAAGCCGCCGCCCGCCGACCATTCCAGGTCGCCTGCGGCCAGCAGTGTGGAGTCAGAAAACGCCGTGAAATCGACGCTTTGCTTTTCGCCACGGTCATCGACGATCGCCAGTTGAACAGCGTTGGCGCCGGTCTGTAGCGGTAAATCCTTGAGGTCGTATTTGCCGGGCCCCAGCTTCAGATGTTGAACAGAGACGCCGTTCAGCAGCACGTCGATTTCAGACGGGCGGTCCAGCTTGAACGACGTGCGCCCGGTCGGGCCGGCCGAGGCGCCAGGGGCGAAGATGCGCGGCGCATGCTCGATGCGCAACCCAAGAAAATCAGGCTGCGCCTGAAAACTCTGCCCGAGCGTGGTGGTGTCGCCAAGCTGGAACCGCAATTGCTCGTCAGGCGAATCATAAACCAGGCGGGAATTCTTTCGCTTCAGGCCGGCACGATGATCGGCGACACAAGTGGCGCCTTCCGGGCACAGGAACGTATCGACATCGCCGTCGAAGCCGAAATCGTTTTCGGCGACCACGTCCCACAGCCGGAACACCGAGTCCGCCTCGAAATGCAGGCTGGTCTGCTGCTCGGAGCCGGGCTTGGCCCATACGGTGTCGACGCCGCCATAGAGATTGACGAAACCTGAGACATCCGCGGGCTTCTCAACCCCATCCAGACTGCCGAAGGAGGAGGCGCCCGATTGCAGCGAAATCTCTGTGACGGTGCGCTGTTCGGCTTTGGCCTCGAACTTGAGTTCCATGGCGCCCATGTCAAAGGTCAGAGTTATCCCAGCCGCTGCGAGATCTTTGAGCGCGACCAAGCCGCCGGCGCCGGGAAGGGCGTCGAGCTTCCCGCGCGTCGGCTCATCAATCAGTTTAGAGAGCAACTCCGCCAATCCCGCCTTGGAGGCCGATACCGAGCCATCGGGGTCGATCTTGATGCCGACTTCGCCGATGGTGCGGGCGCCGTCCTTGACCGGCGCCGCCAAAGAAATGGCCCTTTTTTTGGGGTTTGGATTGGCTGGAGCGTCGACCGCCAAGCTTGCCGGTTCGGCCGTTTTGGGTTCCTCCGGCTCAAGCAACGACACGTCATCTGCGAGCGACTCTTTCGACAGCAAAGAAGACTTCGTCTTGGCCGGATTCGTACTGTCTAGAGCGTTTTCCACTTCAACGGAATCGGCCGGGCTCCGCAGGGTGGGCTGAGCTTTTTCGCGAAGCCCACCTCTGCGAGCGCCGCTTGTCACGGTGGGCTTCGTGAAAAACTCAGCCCACCCTACGGTGCGGTTCCGATCTCGTGGAAATTGCTTTGACAAGGCCGGGCCATCGAGAACGGGAGCGTCTTTGTCTGCGGTGAGCGGCGCTGGTTCGGCGTCAAACGCAAAGTCCAACGTATCGGATGGCTCCAGCGCCGCCAGCTCCCATTTAACCTCGGCGCTCCGGTTCGGCTCCGCCATGGCTTCCAGCGCCACCGGTGTCGCCGTCACGGTCCAGCAAAGGGCCATGACGAACGCACAGGCGACCAAAAGCAGCGGACGCCGCCTCCGGCGCCCGTACGACCCCACCCAAGACAACGCCAAACCCCAACCACAGATGCAACGTTCTTATTGACTAAAACTGTCGCAAACTGTGGTGAAGGATCAGCTAGTGTTTTGGATGGTAATTCAGACTAACTTGTAAATTTGTGACGCTTGCTGGCACAGCGCCGGGCAGAACGAAGCGCCGCCGCATGCCGGGCTGCACCAGGCCGATGCCGATTGTGTCGCGCAGTGTGGTCGAATCAATCGTCTTGCTCCACCCCTCGCCCGAGAGGCTGATCGATCCGTCCGGCAACAGAGCATGCGTGTTGGTTGGATTTTCCACCGTAACGATGGCGCGCTGGTTACCCTTCATGTCCTTGGCGAGTTTGCTCGAGACTACGGTCAGGCTCGGCGTCACACCGGCCGCTGCGACGTCGATCACGACGCCAAAGCTCATCACCACCTGCACCTTGCTCGTCCCCTTGGGGAACTTTACTGGCACCTGCGAGGCGGTGAACATATAGCTCTGGCTCTTGGCCAGCGCCGGATCGCCCACCCACTGCAGGCGGAACACCTACGAGCCGCCGGCCGGGATCATGGCCTGGGGCGGAAACACCAGAAAGTCCTCGCCGGCCGGAGATAATTTGCGCGCGCCATTGGCGTCGAGCGTCAGGGACTGCAACCTGGTCTCGACCGGCAGCGGCGCATCGCCATCATTGCGCACGGTCACTTGCGCGCGGCTGGCCTTGCCAGCGCTGGTCATTTCGACCTGGATTGGCGTTACGTCCATCGCATGTGCCAGGTCGCCGAAGCCGAGAACGATCACGCATGCCAAAGTAAACGCGGAGACAGACTTGTCCCACATATTAGAAACCTCTGTTGTGAAATGATTTTATGAAGCGGCGCGTGACGATCTCTGTCGCCACGCGCCGCAGTAGACCTTAACTACGCCGGCATCATTGCGGTGCGATGGTCACATTGAAGGTATCCGAGAAATCGCCGGCAGCGAGCGGCTTGGTGGCCGAGGCGGCCTTCGGATAGATGGAAATGTCGAGCGCGCCGGAGTAAGCGCCGCTGCTGGGCGCTAAGCCGCTTTGTTCAGAGGCAAAGGCGGTCGCCGTCGTCGAGGTGTCGAGCGTGGCTTGCGCGGTGCCGAGTTTGGCGCTGCCGGTGTAGTCGATGATATCGGCAAAGCCGCCGGGGGCGTCGGCCGAGCGCTTGATGCCGCCCTTGGTCGACGTCACCTGGACATTGTAGGGGGCGTTGCAAGTCACACTGGTCGAACTGAAGAGGATGCCGTCGGTGACGACGTCGCCGGTCGCCGAAACCGGCACATCGGCCACCATGCCGTCGGGGGCGGAGGCCGTCACATTACAAAAGCCCGGCACTGTGGCCGATAGGGAGACATCCTGCGACGCACCAGCGGCGAAAGCCGCAGTGCTGCAAGCGATGGCGATAACCGCAATAGCGGTGATACTCAGTACGTTTTTCATACGCATACCCACTCTTAATACGCGACGGCTCAACACGAGACCGCCCAACTCTGCCCCAGCCCTTCAGCCATGAGCGCCCACGATGCTAGGTCGTCCCCAAAATGTCCGATGCTGGAAGATGTCCGCAGGAGCCCGCGCCCACGCTCATTCCCCCCGCACCGGCGCCCAATTTCGCGTTCGCGCCCTGAGGGAGAGGAAACAATATTTACACTAACAAAGAGTTAAAATTGGCACTTGGCCAGGGTTACGTTGCGCCAGCTGGTTACGGCAACGTGTATGTTGGTGCATGACATTTAATGAAGATCCGGCCCGAGTGGAGGGCCCGGGTCGTCAAATCTGCGCACCCTGATCGCCGGACGGTTTTGCCAGTGGAGTGACCCGCAGCAGGGTGATCCGGTTCTTGGCCTTCTTCACCACTTCGAACCGGTAGCCGTAGAATGTAAACGCCTGACCAGGCTCCGGAATGGTCTGCGCCTCGTGGATCACCAGGCCGGCGATGGTGGTCGCCTCCTCGTCCGGCAGATCCCAATCCTGATGCCGGTTCAGGTCGCGCACCGCCACCTGGCCATCGACAATGACGCGCCCATCCGTCTGCGGACGGATTCCGCTGTCCGGACCCTCGTCGTGCTCATCCGAAATCTGGCCGACGATCTCTTCGATGATGTCTTCCAGCGTGACCAGGCCCATCACCTCGCCATACTCGTCCACCACCATGGCGATATGCGCCTTCTTATGCTGGAAAGCGGCGAGTTGGTCCTTAAGCGTGGTCGTGTCGGGAACGAACCAGGGCGGCAGGATCAGTTTCTTCGGATCGATTTTTCCACGATCCCAGCCCTGCGCTTCCAACTCGCGCAAAAGATCCTTGACGTGGAAGAAGCCCACGATGTTGTCGACATCGCCCGACCAGGCCGGGATGCGGGTATATTCCGTCTTCAGAGCATCCGTTATCAGCTTTTCTGGCGGATCGTCCGCACAGACCGTATCCATCTCGGTGCGGTGCACCATAATGTCGGACACTTCCAGATCGCTTAGATCGAGCACGCCGCCGATCATGTCGCGGTCGCCCTTCACCACCGCGCCTTCCTTGTGGTGCAGGTCGATGGCGCCGCGAATTTCCCCGTGGGCGGCCTCCTCGGTCGTTGGGGCGGCAACTTTCACGCCGAGTGCGGTGAGGATTTTTCGCACCAGCCATACGACGGTGAGGTTGATTGGCGACAGCAGCGCCACCACGAAGCGCACGGCGCGCGCCAAAGCCAGCGATAAGCTATCGGCATGGCTGATCGCGTAGGTCTTGGGCAGCACCTCGCCAAAAATCACCAGCAGGATGCTCATGCCGACGGTGGCGTAGAAAACGCCGCTCGGGCCGAACTCGCTGACCAGGAACTCCGTCGCCAGCGCCGAACTCAGCGTAATGACGATGGTGTTGCCCAGCAGCAGCGCGCCGATCAGCCGCTCGCGGTTGCCGATCAGTTGGTTGACGATGCTGGCGCGCTTGTTGCCGTCCTGCTCAAGCGAGTGCATACGCGCGCGCGAAATGGCGGTGAGCGCCGTTTCTGCGGACGAGAAAAAGGCCGCGCCGAGCAACAGGAGAACGACGGCTCCTGCGGCGATCATCAGTTCAAGGATGGGGGACATGGTGCTTTCGTGGGGGTAAAGTCAGTCAGGCGCGATTGGCGCCAAGAAATGCGGCGATATCGTCCCAAGTTTGTTCGCGGCTGATGAAGGCCTCGCCAATGCCGCGAGCGAGAATCAGGGTAGGCTTGCCGGATGACACCTTCTTATCCTGGTGCATGAGTTTCACCAGGTCGTCCGTGCTCGTCTTGCCAAGGCTCGCGACATCGGCGATGCGCGTCGGCAGGCCGGCATTGCGTAAGTGCAACTCGACCCGTCCCGCCGTCTGCGGAGCGCACAGCCCGCGCGCCTCGGAGAAGCGGAAGGCCAGAACCATGCCGATGGTAACGGCCTCGCCATGCAGCAGCTTGTCCGAAAACCCGCAGGCGGCTTCAAGAGCGTGACCAAAAGTGTGGCCGAGGTTGAGAAGCGCGCGCTCGCCCGTCTCCGTCTCGTCGCGGGCAACGATGCCAGCTTTCATCCGGCAACAGGTTTCTATGCTTGCAGTACGGGCGGCAAGGTCGCTGCCGTCGAGAATGCCGGATGCATCCTTTTCCAGCGTCGCAAAGAACGTCGCATCGCCCAGCAGCCCGTATTTCGCGACCTCGGCATAACCGGCCCGCAGCTGCCGCGCGGGAAGCGTTTCCAGCGCGCCAAGATCGGCCAGTACCAGGCTCGGCTGATGGAACGTCCCGATCAGATTTTTGCCTTCGGGCGTATTGATCCCCGTCTTGCCGCCCACGGATGAATCCACCTGCGCCAACAGCGAGGTCGGGATCTGCACCATACGCACGCCCCGCCGCACGATCGAGGCCGCGAAGGCCGCCAGATCGCCGATCACCCCGCCGCCAAGCGCAACGACCAGATCGCGGCGCTCTAGCCCCGTCTGCAACAATCCGCGGCACACCGTTTCCAGTGTTGCGAAACTCTTGGACCCTTCTCCCGGCGCAACCACGATCGGGTCGGCCAGCAGCAGCGCCGCCTCGCGCAGGCTCGCCGTCAGCGCACCGCCGTGAAGACGCGCCACATTCGCGTCTGTGACCACGACCGCGCGCGCTCCCGCAAACCGCTCCGCAATCAGCCAGCCCGCCTCGGCGATCAGCCTACGGCCAATCAAGATCTCATAGCTGCGAGCGCCAAGCTCCACCAGCACGACGCGCCTGTTTCCATTCATACTCATGGCGCCAAAACCCCGTCCGAAAAATTCGGCAGCCGCGCCAGCGCCTCAAGGATTTCAGCCACGATCACCTCATGCGCCACCTCGCGACTCTGCACTGTCACATCGGCCAGGCCATAGACCGGGTGCCGCGCCTCCATCAGCGAACGCATGGTCGCCTCGGGATCGACGGTCTTCAAGAGCGGCCGGTTCGAGCGCTTACGCACCCGGTGCATCAGCACGTCCATCTCGGCCCGCAGCCAAATGGCGACGCCTCGCCGGTGAACATGCGCGCGCGTATCTGCATTCATATAGGCCCCGCCCCCGGTTGCGATCACCAGGCCCCGATCCTCCAGCAGCCGCCCGATCACGCGTTTCTCGCCCTCGCGGAAATAGGGTTCGCCGTGCTCGGCGAAAATCTCCGGAATGCTCTGCCCCGCCGCCGCCTCGATCTCGGCGTCCGCATCGACAAACCGCATCCCCAGCCGCTCAGCCAGCCGCTTGCCGATGGACGATTTTCCGGCGCCCATCATGCCCACCAGCACAAGATTGCGCCCGCCAAGCCGTTTGGCGAAGCGCGACTGCAACTCGGGGTCAGGTGGTTGGGAGGCTGCGGCAGCGGGCGTCATGATGCGCCGGAACGTAGAACGGGCGCGAGGTGAAGACAATGGGTTGTCCGCCAACTCGGCCTCCGGAGCAGACTGTTACGGCCCCGTCCATTTGCTATGGCGGGAACCTTGCGCATCTGGTCAGCTTTGCGGGGCATACGCCGGGAGGAACCTGCCTGCCTTTGCGGCGGAATTCTGGTCTTGCTGCTGACTTTAGATGACCTAAACGGAGTAATCTCCGTTGCTTAGCCAAACGGCATCGCTTATTAGGTCCAGTCGGCGAAGTTTGATGGATGTAAATCCCGAATGCGCCGAATGAAACCCCAGGGAGGAAGACGAGTGATTAATCGTAGAACAGTGCTCGCAGTGACGGCCGGACTTGCGCTTTTCGCATCGGTTGGCGTGGCTGAAGCGGCCGACAAGGGCCTGATTGGCATCTCGATGCCTACCAAGTCGTCGACCCGCTGGATATCGGACGGCAACAGCATGGTGAAGGAATTCACCGCGCTCGGCTACGGCACCGATCTCCAGTACGCCGAAGATGACATTCCGAACCAGCTCGCCCAAGTCGAGAACATGGTAACCAAGGGTGCCAAGGTCCTGATCATCGCCGCCATCGACGGCACGACGCTGTCGGACATTCTCAAGAAGGCCCACGACAAGGGCGTCAAAGTGTTCGCCTATGACCGCCTGATCAGCAAGACCGGCGACGTTGACTACTACACCACGTTCGACAACTTTGGCGTCGGCGTGTTGCAGGCCAATTCACTCGTTGCAGGCCTCAAGGAGCGCTTTGCGGGCGTAAAACCCTGGAATGTCGAACTGTTCGGCGGCTCGCCTGACGACACCAACGCCTTCTACTTCTATGACGGCGCCATGTCGGTCCTGAAGCCCATGATCGACGCTGGCGACATCAAGGTCGTCTCCGGCCAGATGGGCATGAAGACCGTCGGCACGCTGCGCTGGGACGGCGCAGTTGCGCAGGCCCGTATGGATAACCTCTTGTCGGCCAACTACACCAAGGACAAGGTCCATGGCGTGCTGGCTCCTTATGATGGCCTGTCGCGCGGCATCATCTCGTCGCTCAAGGGCGTCGGCTATGCGGCTGGCGCGACGATGCCGATCGTCACCGGCCAGGACGCCGAGCTGCCGAGCGTAAAAGGCATGATGGCGGGCGAGCAGTATTCGACCGTGTTCAAGGACACGCGCGAACTCGCCAAGGTCACGGCCAAGATGGTTGACACGGTGCTGAGCGGCGGCACGCCGGAAATCAACGACACCAAGACCTACAACAACGGCGTCAAGATCGTGCCGTCCTTCCTGCTGACCCCGCATTCGGTCGGCAAGGCCGACATCAAGATGGCGCTGGTGGATTCGGGCTACTACAAGCAAGATCAGATCGATAAGTAAACAACGTCGGGGCCCGGCAACGGGCCCCGATTTTCGGCTGGTTGGCCAAAGCATGCTAAGGTGTTCGCTATGGGCAAGATGGAAACAATTGAAGCCGACGTGGCCGAGCTGACCGGCGAGGAGCTGGTGAAGCTGCGTGCGTTCATCGAGGAACTCGAGGAGCAGCGCTTTGACGACCAGATCGAGCGTGACGCCAAGGCCGGAAAGCTCGATCACCTCATCGCGGAAGCGCTTGAGGACGATAAGGCGGGGCGTGTACGCGATTTGTAGAGTCGTGATCCATGCGGCACCGAGCAAACCAACGCTTTTGGAGGTGCTACGACGCACTTCCGAACGAGGTGAAGCAGAACGCCAACAAGGCGTTTCAGCTGCTGGTTAAGAACACTCAGCATCCCTCTCTGCGCTTCAAAAAAGTTGGGCCAGCATGGTCAGCAAGAGTTGACCGCAAGTACCGCGCATTGGCCTATGAAGTCCCCGATGGTTTCCTGTGGTTCTGGATCGGCAGGCACGACGAATACATGCGTCAGATCCCAAGGTAGCCACCGATGCAGCCCATCCTCGAAATGCCCATCCTCGAAATGAGGGGCATGACCAAGACGTTCCCCGGCGTCAACGCGCTGAAGGACGTCAACCTCACCGTCATGCCGGCCGAGATCCACGCCATCGTGGGCGAGAACGGCGCGGGCAAATCGACTTTGATGAAGGTGCTGTCCGGTGTTTATCCCTACGGCAGCTACGAGGGTTCGATCCAGTTCGAGGGCGCCGAGCGCCGCTTTTCCGGCATCGCCGACAGCGAAAAAACCGGCATCATCATCATCCACCAGGAGCTGGCCCTGGTGCCGCTGCTGTCCATTGCCGAGAACATTTTCCTCGGACACGAACCTGCGCGCGCGGGCGTCATCGATTGGTTCGAGGCGTTCCGGCGCACCAAGGCGCTGCTGGCCAAGGTAGGACTGAACGAGCACCCCAACACGCTGATCACCCATATCGGCACCGGCAAGCAGCAGCTCGTGGAAATCGCCAAGGCGCTGAACAAGAAAGTAAAACTGCTCATTCTTGATGAGCCCACGTCGAGCCTCAACGAGACCGATTCCAACGCGCTCTTGGCGTTGCTGAAGGAGCTGAAGGCGCAAGGCATCGCCTCGATCCTGATATCGCACAAACTCAATGAAGTGCTGAAGGTCGCCGATCGCATCACGGTGCTGCGCGACGGCATGGCCATCGACACGCTCGACACCCACGCCGCCAAAGTTGGCGAAGACCGCATCATCAAGGCCATGGTTGGCCGCGAGCTGACCGACCGTTTCCCACCTCGCCACGCCACCATCGGCGAGCCGGTGCTGGAGGTGAAAAACTGGAGTGTCTACCACCCGCTGCACGCCGACCGGCAGA
Source organism: Hyphomicrobiaceae bacterium (assembly GCA_043741375.1). Classification (GTDB taxonomy): domain Bacteria; phylum Pseudomonadota; class Alphaproteobacteria; order Rhizobiales; family Hyphomicrobiaceae; genus JANYHF01. Next base: position 12,117 of record JAYUAJ010000493.1, read on the forward strand.
TGATCAAGAACGTCGATTTTTCCGTGCGTGCGGGCGAGGTCGTCGGCATCGCCGGGCTGATGGGATCGGGGCGGACGGAGCTCGCTATGAGCCTGTTCGGCCGCGCCTACGGCCAGCGCATCACCGGCGAAGTGCGCATCAAGGGCAAACCCGCCGACACCAGCACCATCCCCAAGGCCATGAAGGCCGGGCTCGCCTATGCCACCGAGGACCGGAAAACCTACGGCCTAGTGCTGATCGACCACGTCAAACACAATGTCACGCTGGCCAATCACGCGGGCGTGTCGCGCGCAACCGTCATCGACGACCTGGAAGAACTCAGCGTCGCCAACAAGTTCCGCAAGGATTTGGGCATCCGCTGCTCCAGCGTGTATCAGACCACCGTCAATCTGTCCGGCGGCAACCAGCAGAAAGTGGTCCTCAGCAAATGGCTCTACACCGCGCCCGACGTCCTGATCCTCGATGAGCCGACGCGCGGCATTGATGTCGGCGCCAAGTATGAAATCTATGGCATCATCAACCGGCTGGCCGAGGACGGCAAAGCGGTGATCGTAATCTCGTCGGAAATGCAGGAGTTGCTCGGCATCTCCGACCGCATCTATGTCATGAACGAGGGGCGTTTTGTGGCCGAGATGCCCGCCGCCGAAGCCAGCCAGGAAAAGATCATGCGCGCGATTATGAAATCATGGGCGAACTGAAATGACCGAGACAGCCATCCCCGCCGCGCGCCGCACCGATTTCATGCGTTTCGTGAAAAGCAACATCCGCGATTACGCGCTGCTCTTGTCGCTGCTCGCCATCATGGTGTTCTTCCAGGTCACCACCAAGGGCACGTTGTTCATGCCCGTGAACATGACCAACATTGTGCTGCAGAACAGCTACATCGTCATCATGGCGCTGGGCATGCTCTTGGTGATCGTCGCTGGCCATATCGATCTCTCGGTCGGCTCGCTGTCCGGGTTCATCGGCGGCGTCGCGGCCTTGATGATGACCGGCACCATGCCCTTCATCCAGGGCGAGTCGTTCGGCTTCAAGTTTGATCCCTATTCCACCGCCCTGATTTGTATTTCGCTGGGCGCCGCCATTGGCGCGGTACAGGGCTACTTCATCGCCTATCACAAGATCCCGGCCTTCATCGTAACATTGGCCGGAATGCTGATCTTTCGCGGCATGGAGCTTCAGGTTCTGGGCGGGGCTTCGGTCGGGCCGTTTCCAAAAACCTTCCAACTCCTGTCGTCCGGTTATGTCCCAGATCTCTTCACGATCGAACTTTTTGGCGGCCCCTTCAATCTTCTCGCCCTGCTCATCGGCGCCGCCGTGACGTTTGCGATGATCTATTTCAACACGGCGGAACGGCGCGCTCAGTTGGCCCATGGCTTGGCCGAAGAACCCCAGCTGATTTTCATCGGCCGCAACGCCCTGCTGGCCTTCGCCTTCATCGGTTTTGCCTTCCTGATGGCCCAATACAAGGGCCTTCCGAACGTCTTGATCGTGATGTTCGCGCTCATCGCGCTGTTTGTGTTCATCACCAAGCGCACCACCTTCGGTCGCCGCATCTACGCCATGGGCGGCAACGAAAAGGCGACCCGGCTGTCCGGTATCAACACCGAACGCCTCACCTTCCAGATCTTTGTCATCATGGGCGCGCTGTCCGCCCTGGCGGGTTTGATCTTCGCCGCCCGTCTGAACGTGGCCACGCCGAAAGCCGGCCAAGGCTTTGAACTCGACGTGATCGCGGCCTGTTTCATCGGCGGCGCCGCCGTCACAGGCGGCGTCGGCAAAGTCACCGGCGCGGTCATCGGCGCCTTCATGATGGGCGTCATGAACAACGGCATGTCGATCGTCGGGATCGACATCGGCTGGCAGTTCGGGATCAAGGGCGTGGTGCTGCTGTTGGCCGTGTTTTTGGATACATATTATAAGAATAAGGCGGCGTAGGGTGGAGGCAGTCGATCAGCTAAGCCGCCAAAATCAGTTATCCAACTTCACGGCGGACAAGGATGGCGAGCGCACGGACAACCGTTCGGGGCCTTGGCATCCTGGAGGTGACGGGAGCGGCTGGACTGGTCCGGCGATGAAGCGATTGGGTCGGAGTTCGCTATGAGAGTAGCGCGCGCGACCGCTGTTTCGTCAAAGTTGAGCCCCTCTTTACGACTATCAGGGAATAATTGACTTACATGCACCAATTCATCGTAGTGGCAATCATCTGATCAATGCTATTATTTCAGCGAGAATCAAAATGTGGCATTTCTGCCACTACGTGGTCGAATCAACTCAAGCCAGATGGGCTTGGATCGTAAGTAGATTCGGAGGCTGTCATCGAACTGGACGAGTGATGATTCAGGGTTCTCAGCGTAGGCCCACTCAAGCTTATGGCGAGGCTATCGTATGACCATTGCCGCGAAATCACCTCCTCCGTCTACGTTACCGACGCTTCTAGTGGCAATCGGCGACTTGGACGGTGACCGCTTCGAATTCTTCCGGCGTGAATTGAGCGGCGAAGATGCGTTCGATTGTTCAGACGCTCGGTGTCAGCGGCTCGCTGGCGAACTGCGAATGAGTGACAGTGATATCCGCAGAGTGTTAATATACCTTAACAATCTGTACTCCGTAATACATTACCCGGATTCTCCCCCCCCAAACGAAGAAGACGCATTGTTTACTTCTGCAACTATTCTAAGCCAATTAAGAGAATTGTCCCACGACGGCCTGGCATCCAAACTGGCAGACAAACTGTCCCCACTGCTGCAACGAAACCCGGCGGCGGACTGGCAAATCAAGCAAGAAGTCATAACGCAAGGGTTTCTACCAAACGCCGTTAGTTTTGACACTATGGTAGATATAAGGCCAATTTTTTCACTGACACGCGAGTCAATCGATAAATATGTAACTATAGTGCAGTTCAAAATCTCTACTGACGGCGAAGAACGTAGCGAGATAGTTATTCAGCTCGATGCCGACGCAGTAGAAAGGCTAAAAGAATCAATTTCAATGCTAGAAAAAAAATTGCAATTCGTCAATAATGCGCGTGCGTCCCTCGCTGCAACGAAAGTGGGCTCGCCGCAGACTGGAGGCAAGCAATGAAAGACAAAATGCTTCTGGGGTTTTCGAGAACGCAAATATCAAGTTCCCCACTGTCTAAAACTCGAGGCTTATTGGCCTCCATATCAGATAAACCTCTCAGCCAAAAACGGATAGCGGAGGTCCGGCGCCATTTTGATCGGATATCATACAAAGATCATCGAGACTATTTCGGCGTACATGCAAGTGGCGGAGCCGCGAATGAGGTTGATGAAAAAATTGCACGAAAACTTGCGGTTGGGCTAGGCAAGATCCTTGGCCTTGAAGATGAGGATCTGGGCACCGTTCTTGGTGGTGTGGAGCCCAAGAGGTTTGTAGAGCGGCTGCGGTCAGGTGTTATTGAAATTCCGTTGATTGACTTTGAGGGGCGGGTCAAGATAATCTTTGAGATAGTAGCCAGCGCCCGGATCCTCGCAGGGGGCAGAGCCAGCTCTCCAAATGACTCGGTGAGACGGGTTCTAGAAGAAAGAGGGTTGATGGTTCAGCTGCTTTCGGGGCAGTTCGAGAATTTGTTGGCAGTTCGTCATACACTCTATACTTTGACAGATGGCGCATGGGGAAGACGCAGTGCCGCGGACGTTTCTAACAGACAATCGGTTCCCAATCGATGATCAGGTGCTCTATAGAGCGACAGCTGCTGAGTACACGCACTTGGAGCATTTGGACAGGTTGGCAATCGATGCTGGACTTTCGTCTGAGGAGGCTTTGCGATTTGTCAAAAGAACATTTGTGGTCGATATTGATTATCTTGTAGCGTACTTCTTTCGAAAAGAACTTGCTGGGAAGTATCCTGAGGGAAGATTTAATTCTGCACAACTGTCTTGTATTTATGCATCGTTTGAAGAGGCTACAGCAGGTGTTGAAAAGGC
>JAYUAJ010000494.1:0-3069 GCA_043741375.1 Hyphomicrobiaceae bacterium
CTTCGACCTGTTATCAAGGTCACCTTGAGACAAAATGAACGGAGTGCCTCGTCGCAGATATAGCATCTCGATTCTGCAATGCAGGCCCAATTCATGCCGCACTAGCGGCACCCAACGAAAATTATTGGAAGTAAATCGCCTGGCTATCTCTTCGACCGGAGTGAAATCATTACCGTACAGGTTCTCGGTTAGCCATCGGCTAAGCATGGGATGTGCCTCCCATAGCTTTCTCAATTGGTGATGAAACCGCTTGCGCACCGCGTGCTTGTGCGCCGCCTTGCTGTCTACTTGGCCGCGCTCGGGTCGGTTTCGGCTCGATAGCAACAAACCATCGTAGTACAAGCGGAATCGCACGGTTTCGGCATCGACAGTCGGACTGTCGCCCCCTCGGTAAATGACGCTAACGCTCATTTACCACCACGTCTTCGGGTTTGACAAGTATAATATCGCCAAAATTGAACAAGCGGCGATGGCCCAAAATAGGCCACGATCAACGGCGCTGAAACCTGAAGTAGTAACATTGCCGTGCCGCAGCGACGGCTTTTGCTTCGTAGCGCGTTGATGGCCAATCGGGTGCGCGCAGGCGCCAATCGTCCGGCGTCAGGGCGGGCCAGATGAAGTCTGGATTTCCAGTCACAGCCAGCAGCGTCGTGCGCACATAGTCGGCGATGTCGGTGGCGATGCGCAGTTCGGCACCCGGCGTCATGACGCGAGCCAGGGCAGCGACGGTTTTCGGCGACACGATCCGGCGTTTCCAGTGCCGGCGCTTGGGCCAGGGATCGGGGAATAGGATGAACGCCCGCGAAATCGATCGTGGCGGCAGCCAATTCAGCAGGATTTGTGCCTCGTCATCGAACAGCCGAACATTCCTAAGGCCGGTTGAGTCGCAGCGCGTCGCCAGCTGAGCCATGCCATTCACGAACGGTTCGGCGCCGATGATCCCAGAATCCGGGTTGTGCTCAGCCTGCCACGCCAGATGCTCGCCGCCGCCGAAGCCGATCTCCAGCCAGACGTCGCGGACCTTGCCGCCAAACAGCTCCGTCAACGGCTGCGGCGCCGGCTTTGTCACGTCGGGACGGAGCTTTGGCAGCACCCGGTCCATCGTCGCCTGCTGCAGCGGCGATAACGGATGGCCCTTGCGGCGGCCGTAGAAGTGCCGTCCGCGATGGTCTGGTTCGTGGGTCAATGTGATCGAGTGGCTGTCAGCTCGCCGCCTTGAGGATCTCGGCGGCGAGATCTGTCCGCTCCCACGAGAATCCACCGTCGGCTTCCGGAGCGCGGCCAAAATGACCGTAGGCGGCGGTGCGGCGATAGATAGGCAGCGTCAGGTTCAGGCGGCGGCGGATGTTGGTCGGGCGCAACGGGAAGAGTTTCGCCAGCACCTCCTCCAGGCGGCTGTCCGGCACCTTGCCGCTGCCCTGCGTATCGACCAGCAGCGACATCGGCTCAGCAACGCCAATGGCGTAGGCGACCTGGATCATGCAGCGCTCGGCGAGCCCGGCTGCCACAACGTTTTTGGCCAGATAGCGCGCGGCGTAAGCCGCCGAACGGTCCACCTTGGTCGGGTCCTTGCCCGAGAACGCGCCGCCGCCATGGGGTGCGTATCCGCCATAAGTGTCCACGATGATCTTGCGTCCGGTCAGGCCGCAATCGCCGTCAGGGCCGCCGACCACGAAATTGCCGGTCGGATTGACCAGGAAATCGGCGCCATTCTTGGGCATCCACCCCTTCGGCAGCGCCGACGTCACGGCGTCGCCGATCATGTCCTTGACCATTTGCGGGGTGTAGTCCTGGCCGTTACGGGTCGCCCTGTTGTGCTGGGTCGACACCACCACCTTAGTGCACCCGACCGGAATACCGTCCTCGTAGCGGATGGTGACCTGGCTCTTGGCATCCGGCTGCAGATCCGGAAGTTCCTTCGAGCGGCGCTTCTCCGACAGCACCTTCAGCACCTTGTGCGCGAAATAAATCGGCGCAGGCATGAAGGAATTCTTTTCGTAGACCTCGCTGTCGGTGCAGGCAAAACCGAACATCATGCCTTGGTCGCCGGCGCCTTCTTCGCCCTTCTTCTCGTCCACGCCCATAGCGATGTCGGGCGACTGGCCGTGCAACAGCACCTCGATATCGGCGCCCTGATACGAGAATCCGACCTGATCGTAGCCGATGTCCTTGATCACGCCACGCGCAATCTGGGCGATCAGCTCCCGGTTGATGCGCGCTTCTTTGTGTCCGGCGTACTGATGGCTGTCGAACGGCTTGAATAACGGGGCCTGACCGCGCCCTTCGCCGGCGATGATGACCTTGTCGGTGGTGACAAGAGTCTCGCAGCCCAGGCGTGTGTTGATGGCGCTCTTGTCGGCGATGCCAAGCCTGACGTCGTTGGAGATGAACTCGTCCAGGATGGCGTCTGAAATCTGATCCGCAACCTTGTCGGGATGTCCTTCGGACACAGACTCGCTGGTGAACAGGTACGACTTGCGTGCCATTTCCGGGGGCTCCTGACGGTGGGCAATGAATAGTGCCCCGTGGAAGGGGGCTTTGCCGGGTCTTTTGCAACCTCAAGGCGTTACGGTCAAGCTAACAGCTTGGCGCAGCTTTAATCCGCCGTCACGACTCGGTCTTTTCGGCCACCATGGTGCGGACCAGTTCCACCACGGCCCGGCGCTTTGCCGGATCGGAGATGCGCTGGAAGGCCCGGTTCAGCTCGATCCCCTCACGCGTTCCAAGAAACGTCAGCATTTCCGCTTCTTCGCCACTGTGTTCTGCAAAGCCGGGGGTTACGACAACCTCATCCGCAATATGCAGCGCATCGTAGAAATAATCGATAGTTACGCCGAGCACCTTGGAAACCTGGAACAGCCGGCTGGCGCTAATCCGGTTGGTGCCGCGTTCATACTTCTGAATCTGTTGGAACGTCACCTTGAGCAGTTCGCCCAGGCGCTCCTGGCTCATCCCCACCAGCATGCGGCGCAAGCGCACACGGTTGCCAATCTGCGCATCAACGGCGTTGGCCCGCTTCGAACTGGTGGTTTCCTCCTCCTGGACTTTGAAATCGTCGTCCGCCACAAT